>JAPSJG010000160.1 GCA_031178305.1 Sinorhizobium sp. | reverse complement strand
CCCTCGTCGATCGCCTTTTCGACCGCGCGTTCCTCGCCTTCGTTCGACGCTAGGATATGGCGGTTGAAGGCCACGCGCAGGTCGGAAAGGGCCGTATCCATTTCCTTCGAGCGCTCGATGCTCGGCAGCCAGTTGTCGACGATCTCGTCACTGTTGGCGTCGATCTCGGACAGCGAACTGATGGATACCCAGGAGAGGACAGCGGTTAAGAGGACCATCCCGGCGGCGGAGCCGATGAGGGACAATTTCACACTTGGCCGTTTCACTATAATCACCTCTGAACTGTGTGCGGAGGCGTCGCCCCCGAAGATCAAGAATTCACGCCGTTCGCTCTCCCCCCGACGCCGGGCGATGGAGGACTGTCCGTCGATGCGGCAGCTAGAGCCGAAGAGCTAGAGCACGCGACTGCCCTGCCGCGCGTCTTGCCGAGCGCGGTCAGCCGGTTCTCGAAGCCATGCGGGTTTGAGATTCAACGGGATCATCCCGCCGATGCGAACGAATATGCAGTCGCTCGCCTTGCCAGATCGCCACTGACAGCTTCCTTGAAAGTTGCAATGGCTATCCTAATCGCAACCACCACCAAAGCGGCAGTAGCTAAACAAAGGCTTAATTACGGTCAGAGCCGAGCGGATATCATCGGGAAGTGGATAAGTACTTGCGGGAAATGGACATCAGCCGAAAGGAACGCTCACCCCGTGGTGGAAACTACGAAAAAGCCCGCGGAAATCGCTCTCCGCGGGCTCGATCATTCCAGTGCAACGAGGATTATTCGTTGCTCTGGCGGTTCTTCAGCGCAGCACCGAGGATGTCGCCGAGCGAAGCGCCCGAGTCGGACGAGCCGAACTGAGCGACGGCTTCCTTCTCTTCCGCAATTTCCAGAGCCTTGATCGACAGCTGAATCTTGCGGTCCTTCTTGGAGAAGTTGGTGACGCGGGCGTCGACGACCTGGCCGACCGAGAAGCGCTCCGGACGCTGTTCGTCGCGGTCACGCGAAAGGTCCGCGCGGCGGATGAACGAGGTGATGTCCTCGTGATTGACGAGCCTCACTTCGATACCGCCATCATTGACGCCGATGACTTCGGCCGAAACGACGGCGTTCTTGCGCAGTTCGCCGGAAGCGGCAGCTTCACCGACCGCATCGCGGCCGAGCTGCTTGATGCCGAGCGAGATGCGCTCCTTCTCGACGTCCACATCGAGAACGACAGCACGGACGACATCGCCCTTGTTGTATTCCTCGATGACCTGCTCGCCCGGACGGTTCCAGTCGAGATCGGAGAGGTGGACCATGCCGTCGACATCGCCGTCGAGACCGATGAACAGGCCGAATTCGGTCTTGTTCTTGACTTCGCCTTCGACTTCGGTGCCGGCCGGATGGCTATGGGCGAACGCCTGCCACGGATTCTCGAGCGTCTGCTTGAGGCCGAGCGAGATGCGGCGCTTGGTCGGGTCGACTTCGAGAACGACCACGTCGACTTCCTGGCTGGTGGACAGGATCTTGCCGGGATGTACGTTCTTCTTGGTCCAGGACATTTCGGAGATGTGGATCAGGCCTTCGATGCCCGGCTCCAGCTCAACGAAAGCACCGTAGTCGGTGATGTTCGTGACCGTACCGGTGATCTTCTTGCCGACCGGATACTTCGCACCGATACCATCCCACGGATCGGACTCGAGCTGCTTCATGCCGAGCGAGATGCGATGGGTTTCCTGGTTGATGCGGATGATCTGAACCTTGACCTGCTGGCCGATGCTCAGGATCTCCGACGGATGATTGACGCGGCGCCATGCCATGTCGGTGACGTGCAACAGGCCGTCAATGCCGCCGAGGTCGACGAACGCACCGTAGTCGGTGATGTTCTTGACGACACCCTCGACAACCTGGCCTTCCTCGAGGTTCTGGACGATTTCAGAACGCTGCTCGGCGCGCGACTCTTCGAGAACCGTGCGGCGCGAAACGACGATGTTGCCGCGGCGCTTGTCCATCTTCAGGATTTCGAAGGGCTGCGGGTTGTGCATCAGCGGCGTTACGTCGCGGATCGGACGGATGTCGACCTGCGAACGCGGCAGGAAGGCTACGGCGCCGTCGAGATCGACGGTGAAGCCGCCCTTGACCTGATTGAAGATGATGCCCTCGACGCGTTCGCCGGCTTCGAACTTCACTTCCAGGCGCTGCCAGCTTTCCTCGCGGCGAGCCTTCTCGCGCGAGAGCACTGCTTCGCCGAGCGCGTTTTCGATGCGCTCGACATAGACTTCGACTTCATCGCCGACCTTGAGCGAGCCGTCCTTGGCCCTGGCGCCGAATTCCTTCAGCGGCACGCGGCCTTCGACTTTGAGGCCGACGTCGACGATGGCGACGTCCTTTTCGATCGCCGTGATGACGCCCTTGGCGACATAGCCTTCGGCGAGGTCCGTCTTGGCGAAGGACTCTTCCAGAAGAGCGGCGAAATCATCACGGGTGGGGTTTGTTGCAGACATATAATCTCCTGCTGCATCTCCTGCCGGAGACGCATATGCGCCGGTTGCTAGCGTTGAACGGGCCTGAACCCAGTCCGCCCCTTCGGGGCATCCGGCGCTTGGACGGAATTTCAGGCTTTAGGAAAGGCGGTCCGGCCAAGGGCCGAGGACAGGCCTTTCCTCAGATATTCTCTTTCAAGGCCGCGTCGATCAGCGTCTTCGCCGCCTGGAATGCCGCCTCTATACTCATTTCGGACGTGTCAAGCAAGTGCGCGTCCTCGGCGGGCTCAAGCGGGCTGTCGGCCCGGCCCATGTCGCGCTCGTCGCGCTTTTTCACGTCCTCGAAGATCGCGGCATAATCGGCAGTGCCACCGCCGGCGACGATCTCGTCATAGCGCCGCTTGGCCCGGACCCCGGGCGAAGCCGTGACATAGAGCTTCACGGCGGCATCGGGGCAGACGACGGTGCCGATGTCACGACCGTCGAGCACGGTCCCCGGTTCCTTGCGCGAAAAGGCGCGCTGCGCCTCGACCAGTGCCCGGCGTACAGCGGGCATGACGGCGATCTTCGATGCCGCTTCGCCGATCGAATGGGCCGAAAGCACCGAGCGGTCGAGGCCGGCGAGTTCCACCTCGCGCGCAACCTTCTCAGCCACCCCTTCATCGTCGAGCGGCAGCCCGGCATCGAGCAATGCCTTGGCCGTGGCGCGATACGTGAGCCCGGTATCGAGATGATGGAAACCGTATTCCTCGGCAATCCGGCGCGAGAGCGTCCCCTTGCCGGCCGCTGCGGGTCCGTCGATGGCGATCACGAGGGTCATCAGGCTGCCCTGATCTCGGCCTGTTCGATCTTCGCACCCAGCCCCGTCATCAGGCCCATGAATTCGGGGAAGCTGGTGGCGATCATCGTCGCGTCGTCGACTGTCACTGGATGTTCCGAGGCAAGTCCCATGACGAGGAAGCTCATGGCGATGCGGTGGTCGAGATGGGTCCTGACCGTTTCGCCCGAGGCATTGCCGAGGCCCTTACCGCCAGGCCGGCCGCGCACGACCAGCGAGGCTTCGCCCTCGTCGCAGTCGACGCCGTTGAGCTTCAGGCCGTCGGCGACGGCGGAAAGGCGGTCCGATTCCTTGACGCGCAGTTCGTCGAGCCCATGCATCACGGTGGCGCCCTCAGCGAAGGCGGCAGTGACGGCGAGCACGGGATATTCGTCGATCATCGACGGCGCACGCTCCTCCGGTACGGTGACGCCCTTCAGCTCCGAATAGCGAACGCGGAGATCGGCAACATCCTCGCCGCCGGCGAGACGTTTGTTCATCACCTCGATATCGGCGCCCATCTCCTGCAGCGTCAGGATGAGACCGGTGCGGGTCGGATTCATCAGCACGTTGAGAATGGTGATGTCGGAACCGGGGACGATCAGCGCCGCCACCAGCGGGAAGGAGGTCGAGGACGGGTCGCCCGGCACGTCGATCACCTGGCCGGTCAGCTTGCCGCGGCCTTCGAGGCGGATAGTCCGCACGCCTTGCGGATCGGTCTCGACCGAGAGATCGGCGCCGAAGCCCTGCAGCATCTTTTCCGTATGGTCGCGCGTCATCACCGGCTCGATGACCGTGGTGATACCGGGCGTGTTGAGGCCGGCGAGCAGCACGGCGGATTTCACCTGGGCAGACGCCATCGGCACGCGATAGGTGATCGGGTTCGGCGTCTGGGGTCCATGCAGCGTGACCGGCAGACGGTCGCCTTCAGCCGACTTCACCTGCACGCCCATCTGCCGCAGCGGATCGAGCACGCGGCCCATCGGCCGCTTCGAAAGCGAGGCATCGCCGATGAAGGTGGAATCGAAATCATAGACGCCGACGAGGCCCATGGTCAGGCGGCAGCCGGTGCCCGCATTGCCGAAATCGAGCGGCGCTTCCGGCGCGAGCAGCGCGCCGTTTCCGACGCCGTTAATGATCCAGGTGTCGCCTTCTTTGCGGATCCTGGCGCCCATCGCCTGCATGGCCTTGCCGGTGTTGATCACGTCCTCGCCCTCGAGCAGGCCGGTGATGCGCGTCTCGCCCGAGGCAAGGCCGCCAAACATGAAGGAGCGGTGCGAGATCGACTTGTCGCCGGGAATACGCACGGTGCCCTTGAGATCGGAAGACTTGCGTGCGGTGGCGGGCCGTGGGCTCTGGCCGTGGGACATGGTGTTTCCTCTGACAATCCGGCTGGCGGCGGCCCGCAGGACCTTGCTGCCGTTGCAGCAGGAGGAACCGCCCATCTTGCCGGCTCACTAACATAAAGCGGAAATGGGGTCATCCTCCCCGGGCGAAGAAAATGCGCGGGCCGCGGCGGCGGAAGTTTGTCTTTGACAGATGCCACCAAGACGATTATGGGGACCGGCTAATCATCATAAGGCTGATACCTTTCCACCCGCCTGGATTACCGGCACGTGCCGGCTCGCCGGCCATTCAAGAGGCTTTGACTGTGGCAAAACCGGAACTTGGAACAAAGCGCATCGACCCGGAAACGGGGCGCAAATTCTACGATCTGAACCGTGATCCGATCGTCTCCCCCTATACGGGCAAGTCCTATCCGCTGTCCTTCTTCGAGGAGAGCTCCGTCGCCAAGGTGCTCGAGAAGGAGGAAGAGGAAGACGTTACGGAAGTCGATGCAGAGAACACGGAAGTCGAACTCGTTTCGCTCGAGGATGCCGACGAGGAAGCCGCGAGCGGCGACGACCTGCCGGACCTCGGTGACGACGATGTCGAAATCGACGGCGACGATGACGACACCTTCCTCGAGGCCGACGACGAAGACGATGACGATGACATGAGCGACATCATCGGCGTCTCCGACGAGGACGAAGACGTCTGATCGAGGGGAATGGCAGCGGCCGAACGCCGACTCCTCTTTTCCGCATAAGCGTTTCAAAAGACGCCTGAAATCGCCCCGCCCGCTGAAAGCGCTTGCGGTCGGGAGGTGAAGCCGGAGCCAGAAAGAAAAACGCACCGGCCCCCAATTTTTGGCTTGCCATCTGCAGAAAGCAGAAGTAATAAGCCGCCACTCGCCGGGCACGACGCCCGACGATCTTCCCGGACCGGCTCTGCCGGACCCTGATGGGGCTATAGCTCAGCTGGGAGAGCGCTTGCATGGCATGCAAGAGGTCAGCGGTTCGATCCCGCTTAGCTCCACCAAACCTTCACTCCACAGCCGCGATTTCCGGACCGGTGCAAACGAGCTGAAGACGTTCGGCGCTTGCCGTTCCGTCACTGAGCCGCCACGGTCGTTGGTTTCCCCTGCTCGCCGATGAAGACCGCGAGGATCTTGCTCGGGGTCTCCGCCACGTTGAAGGCCTGGTGCTTTCGGTTTTGCGTTTCGATGAACGCCTCCCCTGCCTTATAGCGGTGCGGCTCCTTGCCCTCTGTTCTCAACTCCACCTCGCCTTCCATGACATAGACATAGACTGGCACCGGATGTTCGTGCAGGGCGGTCCGGCCGTCCTTTGCAAGCGTGCCGATCACCGAGACCACCTCGGGCGTTCCCGTCGGATAGACGATCGGGTCGTCGTCTCGGCTCACGCTCGTCTTTATCAGCGGTTGTGTTTCGAAGCCCTCCGGCAGCGGATCGTCTTGAGCAACCGTTTCCGTGACGCCTAGCAGAACGAGGCATGTCGCAAGTGCGCAAAGTCGTTTCATCGGTTTCCTCCCTGTTGCCGCGACCGAATTATACGGCAGGCGCGCGGCGTCGGGCAGACGCCCAAGGTAGCTACTATTCACCGTCGCGGCATTCGCTTGTGGATTCTCGAATTGTTAACCGCTCCGCCGGAAGAACAGCCTCATGTTTCTCGCCTCAAAAATCTTCTGGCTCCTCGCCCAGCCGCTGTCGTTGGCCTTCTTCTGCCTCCTTTTGGGTCTGCCGCTTGCACTCGGCAAGTTCCGTCTTAGCGGCGGCATCCTCGGCTTGCTCGGCCTCGTCGTGCTGTTCCTGACGCTGTTCACGACCATCGGACCCTATTTCCTGCAGATCCTCGAGGACCGGTTTCCCCGCCCCTCGCCGCCGCAAGAGCTTTCCTGCATCGTCGTGCTCGGCGGCGCCTTCGAGAATTCGGTGATGGCGGGCCGGGGCGGCATGGAGTTCAACCAGGCGGGCGATCGCTTCATCGAGACGGTCAGGCTCGCCACGGCCTATCCGGCGGCGCGCATTCTGGTTTCCGGTGGCGACGGTTCCTTCAGCGGCGCTTACGAGGGCGATGCGCGCGCCTCGGAAGCCTTCTTCGCGGCCTTCGGCGTTGCCCGTCAACGCCTGATCCGTGAGGAGCAGTCGCGCACGACCTTCGAGAATGCGATGAACACGAAGGACTTGCTGGCCGCGAACGGACTCGAGAACTGCGCGCTCGTCACCTCCGCCTTCCATATGCCGCGTTCCGTCGCGCTGTTCCAAGGGCTCGGCATCGAGGTCCTCCCCTGGCCCACGGACTACCGCACCAGCGGCAAGATACGGCTCGGGCTCGATTTCACGCAGCCCTCCCTCAACGCCCAGCTCACGACGACCGCGGCGCGCGAGTGGATCGGGCTCCTCGGCTACCGTCTCAGCGGACGCACGTCGACGGTCCTGCCGGATCACCCCTGATGGATGACCCCTTGACTGGGCACCATTGACGGGGAGGGGCGACCTGCGTCAGCCTTCGATCGCCCGCCATTCACGTATTCACGGAGGCAAGATGCCGATCCTCGAAATTCTCGACTATGCCGGCGTCGCCGTCTTTGCCGCGACCGGCGCGCTTTCGGCCTCCCGCAAGCAGCTCGACATTATCGGCTATATCTTCCTCGCCTCAGTGACCGGCATCGGCGGCGGCACGATGCGTGACGTAATCCTCGGCGCGACACCTGTCTTCTGGGCCGTTAACCCGGCCTATCTGATCGTCTGCGCCGCAGTCGGGCTTCTCGTCTTCTTCACCTCTCACCGCTTCGAGTCGCGCTACCGGATGCTGGTCTGGCTCGATGCAATCGGCCTTTCGGCCTATTGCGTCATGGGCGCGGCAAAGGGGCTCGCGGCAACCGACTCGCCGACGGTGGCGCTGGTGACAGGCATGCTGACGGCGACATTCGGGGGCATCTTGCGCGATCTTCTGGCCGGCGAACCTTCGGTGCTGCTCAGGCCGGAGATCTACGTCACCGCTGCGCTCGTCGGCGCCGGCGCCTTTGTGCTGGCGACGCTGGCAGGGCTGCCGCTCGCAGCAACCTCGGCACTCGGCGTTCTCGCGGCCTTTGCCGTGCGCGGCGGCGCGCTTCGATATGGCTGGACGCTGCCGGCCGGCAAGGCGGGGCCGGGGCGCGACCCGGACGAGGTGATGTGAGGGGTCAGGCGTTCAGCGCTCGGATTTGTGGCGCAGGCGGATCACCACATCGACATGCGAGATTTCCATGCCTTCCGGCGGCTCGGGCAGGTTGCCGATCTGGATATTGCTTACCGGAATATCAAGAACC
>JAPSJG010000572.1 GCA_031178305.1 Sinorhizobium sp. | reverse complement strand
TCAGTGAGGCGGAGAGCGCGTTGACGACCGAGACGCCGACGCCGTGCAGGCCGCCGGAAACCTTGTAGGAATTCTGGTCGAACTTACCGCCCGCATGGAGCTGCGTCATGATGACTTCCGCCGCCGAGACGCCCTCTTCCCTGTGGATGTCGGTCGGAATGCCGCGGCCATTGTCGGTCACGGTGACGGAGCCGTCGGGATTGAGTGTGACCGTCACGACGTCGGCATGACCGGCGAGCGCCTCGTCGATCGCATTGTCGACGACCTCATAGACCATGTGGTGCAGACCGGAGCCGTCATCCGTATCGCCGATATACATGCCCGGCCGCTTGCGCACGGCATCGAGGCCCTTCAGCACCTTGATGGAATCGGCACCATATTCGGCGATCGCGCCGGCTTCGGTCTCAGAGATATCGGTCATTCGGCTTCAGGTCTTTCCAGGTTTTCGGACGTCATGATTCGTCCGCGAATCACGGCGCGAGATGCCTCGCGGACTATAGAAAATTTGTCCACGGGTTCCAAATCCCGACCCGCAGGGCCGCGGTCGAGGTGGGCTTCATCCCCTGTCATTATCAGGAAATGTGGCTTTTTCCAAAATATCTTCCATCGCCTCAATCGCCTCCTCCGGCAGGTCGCGAATCCGCTCGCTCAGCCGGTTGGCAAAGGCGGTGTGGCCGGTCGGCAGACCCGACGTGTCGAGCACCACCCGGGGATCAGAAATCCGGGCGATCTGGAAGAGTTCGTCCGCCTCGTCCCAGATCACGTTGAAGTAGCCGGCGACGCGCTGGAGAAAATCGAAGCTCGGCGCGCCCCTCTTGCCGTGCTCAAGTGCCGAAAGATAGGCGGGCGATACCCCGATTGCCGCCGCCATCTCTTTCTGCGAGACGCCCTTGCGGCGGCGCAGATCGCGCATCGCTTCGCCGAAGGGCGTCATGATACCCGCC
Source organism: Sinorhizobium sp. (assembly GCA_031178305.1). Taxonomy (GTDB): domain Bacteria; phylum Pseudomonadota; class Alphaproteobacteria; order Rhizobiales; family Rhizobiaceae; genus Sinorhizobium. Next base: position 847 of record JAPSJG010000572.1, on the reverse strand, counting down.
CCCCGGGGCGCGCCAGGCGAACATAAAGTGCCCCTTCGCCGCCATGATTTCTGGCCGCCGGCTCATAGGAGGAAATCAACGGTCGGAATTCCGGCAGCGAAAACCACAGCGGCACCGCCCGCTTCAAGGCGCCATCACTGCCAAGCGACGTACCCTTGCCGGTAATGACGAGGACGTGCCTGAGCCCCCGCTCATGCGCCTTCAGCAAGAACTGCAGCAAGAATCCCTGCGCCTCGCTCTGGATCATGCCGTGCAGGTCGATCCGCGCTTCGAGCGCCAACCGACCTTTCTGCAACTTGCGCTTGACCGGTCTTTCGAGCGGATGATGGCGATGATCGGGCTTGCCGCTCAAGCTGAAGCCCCGCTCCGGCTTTTCCAGTGGTGTTGCGGACGCCTGCTGCTGCACCGCCGCCGGCGATTGCTCCTCTTCCCCAAGCAGATCGGCAAGTTCATCGAGCCGACCGGGCATCGGCCTCGTCGAGCGCGCGACCTTGCCCCACAAAATGCGGTCTTCCGGTGTGAGCTTCTTGTCCTTAGCCATGGCGATATCTGGCCGCTGCCGCGCGCGGCACGAGGATGAAGAAGTCCGCTTCGTTACGCACCGAGCCGGCGAGATTGCCGGCGGCCTCGCCGGAGCCGGTGAAGATATCGCCGCGCGCCGGGCCAACGATTGCCGAGCCGGTATCGAGCGCCAGCATCAGCCGTCCGAAGGAGCGGCCACCATCGAGATGGGTCAGCGACCTGCTGGCGACATAGAAGGGAACGCCGAAGGTATGGATGAGGCGGTCTACGGCCAGCGATCGTCCCGGCTCCAGCGGCACCTTGGCCGCGGCAACGGGTCCGAGAC
>JAPSJG010000159.1 GCA_031178305.1 Sinorhizobium sp. | reverse complement strand
GGGCAACCTGTGGGAACTCGCCTGGCGCCAACCTCCTTGCGAGCCACATTCACGTATAAAAATATCGCGTCAGGTGGAAGAAGACCGGTGCGGCGAAGCTCAGCGAGTCCATGCGATCGAGCACGCCGCCGTGACCCGAGATCATCGTGCCCCAATCCTTCACGCCCATCGAGCGTTTGACGGCCGAGAGCGCAAGCCCGCCGAGGAAGCCCATGGCGACGATGGCGAGGCCCATGGCCGCCGCCTCGACGGGGGCAAAAGGCGTAATCCACCAGAGGCTCGCGCCCACCAGCACGGCAGAGAGCCCGCCACCGACGAGGCCCTCCACGGTTTTTGACGGGCTCACGACGGGCGCGACCTTCGTCCTGCCCGTCAGCTTGCCGAAGACATATTGCATCACGTCGCTGAACTGCACGACGGTGATCAGGAAGAAGAGCAGCAGGAATCCCTGACCGTCGTAGCCCGGTATATCGAGCATGATCAGTGCCGGTGCGTGACTGATGCAATAGACCGTCAGCATCAGCGCCCACTGAATGCGCGACACACGCAGCAGGAACTGCTCGGCACCGCCCTTCAAGGCTGCGAGGCTCGGAAGGAGGAGAAAGCCGTAGACCGGTATCAGGATCGTGAACAGCGCATACCAGTCGGTCCAGATGAGCCAGTATTGAAGCGGCAAAAGCACGTAGAAGGCGCCGACGAGGAGCAGGTGGTCTGCCGCACGCGTCGGCGTCAGAGAGACGAACTCGCGTAGCGTGTAGAACGAGGTGAGTGCGAAGAGCACCACAGTCGCACCCCGGCCGAGGCCGAAGCTTAAGGCGAAGATCGCGATCATCACCCACCAGGCCTTGATGCGGGCATTGAGATTATCGACGGTCGCTCGGCCGCTTTCCGAAGCGACGTTGCGCGACAGCACAAAGCCTGTCAGCGAGGCCAGCGCGAGAAGACCGCAGATGCCACCGAAGAGGATGAGAAGCTTGTCGCTTAAAGACATGGCGGCCTCACGCGATCGGGTCCGAGGCGAGCGAGCCTACCGCTTCCCGGGCGCGCTCGAGGAATTCGTCTTTTTCCTCGCCCGCGCGGCAGGCGAGCGGCGCGCCGAAACGCACAGTGCAACTGATGGGAACAGGCAGGAGGGCTCCCTTGGGAAAAGCGCGCGAGGGGTTGTCGAGATAGGTCGGCACCAGTTCGACCTCCGGAAATTCCTGCGCCAGCCAAAAGAGCCCGCTTTTGAAGGGGCCCGGGAGGCGGTCACTGCCGCGCGTGCCCTCCGGGAAAAGGATGAGGGATTGGCCGTCGGACAACAGGCCGCGCAAGGGCGCCAGCGCCGCCCCGGGCGGGCCCCGCAGGGCGCGCTCGACGAGCACGGCGTTCAGCACCTTCACCGCGATATGGCGGCGGATGCTGCCCCTGCCCCAATAATCGGCCGCGGCAATAGGATGGGTGGACCCGCGCAACGGCCGCGGCAGCGCCGACCAGATGAGCAGCGTATCGAGATGGCTGGCGTGATTGGCGAAATAGATGCGCTGGCGCGGCTCCGGCAGCGAGCCAATCCATTGCGCCTGGCCGCCGACGACAAAGCGGGTGAGGCCGATCAGCACGATATCGATCAAGGCTTCGAGGCTCCCCGGATGCGCGAGACGATGGCCCTGGTGCGGGTCCAGCAGGTGAGCAGCGACCCGACGAGGATGATCCAGGCCGCGGCAGCGAGCACGAAGAACCCGGTCGTCAGCGCGGCTTCGCCGAGGGCCAGCACGCAGGCGAGGCTCATCAGCGCCATGCGATGCTGCTTCGCCATCGGCCCGCGGAAATCCTGCGCCTGGCCGATCGAGCCGCCGAACACGCGGACATACGCGGTAAGCGCCGCCGCGAGCGCGCCCGCCCAGCCGAGCCATTCCGCTCCTGCGGCATAGCCAAGCGTGACGATCAGTATGGTATCGGCGACGCGATCGGGAAATTCGTTGTAGAGCGCACCGACGGCCGAGCCGCGCCCGCCCTCGACCGCCACCATGCCGTCGAGAAGATTGCACAAAAGGCGCAACTGGATGCCTGCGACGGCGAGCAAATAGAGGATAGGCCAATGCGACGCCCAATAGAGTGCGCCCGCCCCGAGTGCGGCGAAAAGCATGCTCAAGAGCGAAATCTGGTTCGGCGTGACGGGCGTCTTGAGAAGTAACACCGTCAGTTGCCGCGCCAAGCCGCTCTGGCGCGCTGCGATCGGGCGGCGATCGGCAGCTGGCCCGTCGGCATGTTCGCCGTGAAAAGCGTCGTTCATTATGGAAAACCGGGTCTACAACTTTATGATTGCAGCCTGTCTTAGAACAACTTTGCGAGAAAAACCATATGGCCGCCTGCTCTTCGACGATCAGCCGGGAAAGCCGTGCTCGTTCGGTCGGTCTCACTTCACCGGCAGGTCGACCCGGGTAATCGTCTCGGAAGTCGGCTGCGGCCTTTCGGTCACCTCATGTAGCCATTCCCGCCAGATGGCGACGAGCAGCGCCATGAGCACCGGCCCGACGAAAAGACCAAGGAAGCCCATTGTCTTGACGCCGCCGACGAGGCCGAAGAACGTCGGCAGGAAGGGCAGCTTGATCGGTCCGCCGACAAGCCTCGGGCGCAGCGTCTTGTCGACGATGAAGAGCTCCGTCGTGCCCCAGACAAAGAGCGCCACGCCTTGGACTGGCGAGCCGCTCGCCACGAGATAGGCCGACACCAGCGTGAAGCAGAGCGGAGCTCCGCCGGGGATCAGAGCCATGATGCCGGTGATGATACCGAGCGTGACGGGAGACGGCATGCCGGCGAGCCAGTAGGCTACGCCGAGGACGATGCCCTCGCCGATGGCGATGATGCCCATGCCGGTCACCGTCGAGCTGATTGTGAGGGGAACGACGCGCGACAGACGCTCCCACCGCATCGGAAAGATCTGTTCGCCGAGACGATCGAGCTGCTTCGAAAAGGAATGGCCGTCGCGATAGACGAAGAACAGCGTGATCAGCATGAAGAGCAGCGTCAAAAAGGAATCGAAGGCCGAGGAACCGATCACCAGCACGCCGCGATAGATGTTGCCGATGTTGGAACCGCTGACGAGCTGCACGAGCTCGCCGAGAGCGCCGGGATGGCCGATGTACCGCACCCATTGCTCGCCGAGCCAGGCGCCGGCCATCGGGATCGTCGCCAGCCATTCGGGAACCGGTGCTCCGTTGGCATTGGTCGCAACCGCCCATACGAGCCAGTCGCGCACCTCCTGCACCGCATAGACCGCAGCCAACGAGATCGGTACGACGATGAAGGCGACCACCGAGACGATGGCAATGGTGGCAGCAAGCGTACGATTGCCGCCCACCGCCTGCAGCAGCCGCCGATAGATCGGCCAGCTGGCAAAGCCGATGACGACTGCGGCGAGCACCGGCACCACGAAGCCATGGAAGAAATAGACGCCGGCGAGCAGGACGAGCACGAGCAGCCAGCGGGCCGCCGAGATCGGCAGGACGAGGGCGGAACGCGAATGGGCCGGCTGCCCGAAGAGCCGCGGCTCCACCGGGAGATTTTCTCGCTCGCGATTGCCCAATTGCACCTGCATTCCTCCGTCTTTTGGTGACCTTACAACAAAGACGCGGCCTTGCCAGCCCGTCTCCTCGCAGGGAGGCGGATATTGTGCCGACGGCCTTCCCCACTTTTGACCTATCGCTCGCGCGAAGACATTCAGTAGATCATGGCGGTGCCGCGGGGAATCAAGTCGCCATCGCGTGCCGCCGGGATCGGGCGTAAGCCTCCTCGCACTGTTCCTCTAGCGGTAGAAAAGTGACAGGGTTATTCCGGCGCGTTCCTGGTCCAAAACAGATCCGGGAATTATTGACGTTTACGTCAAAGTTATATAACCGTATGATGCTTGAAGAAGCGCGGTAAAAGCAGCATCTTCGACGGAGAGGAAGATCGGGAGGGATTTTTCTTCGCCGTGAGCACGGCCGTTCGATGCCGACCAGAGGGAGAGAGGTCATGGCGGAAGCAAGCATACAGCAGTCAGGGCCCGGCAGGGAAAAGATGTGGCTCGGCTCCTATCCGCCCGGCGTGCCCGCCGAGACCGGCCCGCTTGCCTACCGATCCATCGGCGAGTTCTTCGACCACGCCGTTGCACGATATTCCTGGCGCCCGGCCTTCACCAGCATGGGCAAGTCCCTTACCTTCGCCGATCTCAACAGCTATTCGGCCAAGATCGGCGCATGGCTGCAGTCGCTGGGGCTCGTCAAGGGCGATCGGGTCGCCGTCATGCTGCCGAACATCCTCGGGAACCCGGTCGCCGTTTATGGAATCCTGCGCGCGGGCTTCACTGTGGTGAACGTCAACCCGCTCTATACTCCGCGCGAGCTCGAACACCAGCTCGTCGATGCCGGTGCCAAGGTTATCTTCGTGCTCGAGAATTTCGCCCACACGGTCGAGCAGGTCGTCGCTCGCACCTCGGTCAAGCACGTGGTCGTCGCCAGCATGGGCGACATGCTCGGGGCCAAGGGTTTGATCGTCAATCTCGTCGTCCGCCGGGTGAAGAAACTCGTTCCCGCCTGGTCGATCCCGGGCCATCTCTCTTTCAAGGCGGTCCTCGCCAAAGGCGCGACACTGACGCTCGCAAAACCGAATCTGGCACCCGGGGACATTGCCTTTCTTCAATATACCGGCGGCACGACGGGCGTGTCCAAGGGCGCGACCCTCACCCATGCCAATCTTCTCTCGAACATGGCGCAGATGGAGCTCTGGCTGAATTCGGCGTTCCTGCGCAAACCGCGCCCGGAACAGCTCACCTTCATGTGCGCGCTGCCGCTCTATCATATCTTCGCGCTTACGGTGAATTCGCTGATGGGCCTTGCGCTTGGCGGCAACAACATCCTGATTCCCAATCCGCGCGACATTCCCGCCTTCGTCAGGGAACTCGGCAAACACCGTACCAACATCTTCCCCGGGCTCAATACGCTGTTCAATGCGCTGATGAACAATCCCGAGTTCCAGAAACTCGACTTTTCCTCGCTGATCCTGACCTTCGGCGGCGGTATGGCCGTGCAGCGGCCGGTTGCGGAGCGCTGGCTGCAGATGACCGGCTGCCCTATCCACGAGGGCTATGGACTGTCCGAAACCTCGCCGGTCGCCACCGCCAACCGGCTCGACACGGACGAGTTCACCGGCACGATCGGCATGCCGCTACCCTCAACGGAAATCGATATCCGCGACGAGGACGGCCGTTCACTGCCGATCGGCGAGATCGGCGAGATCTGCATCCGCGGGCCGCAGGTGATGGCCGGCTATTGGAAGCGGCCGGAAGAGACGGCGAAGGCGATCTCGTCAGACGGTTTCTTCCGCACCGGCGATGTCGGTCTCATGAATGCCGCAGGGCTTGTGAAGATTGTCGACCGCAAGAAGGACATGATCCTTGTCTCCGGCTTCAACGTCTTCCCGAACGAGATCGAGGAGGTGGTGGCTACGCATCCGGGCATCCTGGAATGCGCGGCGATCGGCGTTGCCGACCCGCATTCCGGCGAGGCCGTCAAGCTCTTCGTGGTGCGCAAGGACCCGAACCTCACCGAGGAGGAGGTCAAACGCCACTGCGCGGAAAACCTCACCAATTACAAGCGGCCGAAGTTCGTCGAATTCCGCACGGACTTGCCGAAATCCAACGTCGGCAAGATCCTGCGCAAGGACCTGCGCGACTAGTTGACGGCTGGCCAAGGAGTCGAGCGGTTGTGGGAGTGGATTTGCCCTTCACCCTAAAACCCTCTCTCCGCGCGCGGGAAACTGGACTGTGCGGCTTGCCCCTTCTCCCCGCCGAAACGCCGCGGGCCTAGAGAGGTGCCGAAACGCGGCCGCTCGTCCCTTCTCTTCGGGGAGAAGCTGGCGACAGCCGGATGAGGGGCTTTTCCACCTGTTTGCAGCCGAGGCAGCGAGGCCGTCCGGAGCGGTTTTTTCGCTGCAGCGCACACACGCCCTTGATTTGCCGCGGTTAAACCGACTAGCTATCGCAGCCAATCCGATGCAAGGAGCCCTGCGATGAAAGTGCTTGTCGAGAACCTCAAAGCCACTGCGCGCGAGACCAATGCACCCGACATCCGTGCCGCCTTCGCGGCCGATCCGAACCGCTTTTCCCGCTTCAGCACCAGGCTCGGAGACCTCCTCTTCGACTATTCGAAATGTGCGGTGAACGACGGGATTCTCGGTGGACTGGAGGCGATGGCAAAGGCCGCCAAAGTCGAGGAAAAGCGCGACGCGATGTTCCGTGGCGACATCATCAACTTCACCGAGGAGCGCGCGGTCCTGCATATTGCGCTCCGGAACAGGGCGAACCGGCCGATCCTCGCCGGCGGCAAGGACGTTATGCCCGACGTCAATTCCGTGCTGGAAGCCATGGGCGCCTTTGCCGACGGGGTACGCTCCGGCGCGCTGAAAGGCGCGACCGGCAAGAAGATGACCGACGTCGTCAATATCGGCATCGGCGGCTCAGACCTCGGCCCCGTTATGGCGACGCTGGCGTTGGCGCCGTTCCACGACGGGCCGCGCCTGCATTTCGTCTCGAACGTCGACGGCGCCCACATCGCCGACACTTTGAAACTCCTCGACCCGGAAACCTCGCTCTTCATCGTCGCATCCAAGACCTTCACGACGATAGAAACGATGACCAATGCGGCAACCGCCCGCGCCTTCATCGCCGATAAGCTCGGCGAAGGGGCGGTCGCCCATCACTTTGCGGCCGTCTCGACGGCGCTCGACAAGGTCGCCGCCTTCGGCATCGATGCCTCCCGCGTTTTCGGCTTCTGGGACTGGGTCGGCGGACGCTACTCCATCTGGTCGGCAATCGGCCTGCCGCTGATGATCGCCGTCGGCAAGGATAATTACGGCCGCTTCCTCGACGGCGGCCATGCGATCGACGAGCACTTCCGTACCGCCCCGATACGCGAAAACATCCCGATGATGCTCGGCCTCATCGGCTTCTATCATCGCAACGTGCTCGGCTATCCGTCGCGGGCGATCCTGCCCTATGACCAGCGCCTGGCGCGCTTCCCGGCCTATCTGCAGCAGCTCGACATGGAGTCGAACGGCAAGGCCGTCACCCTTGACAGCACGCCGGTCGAGTTCTCGACCGGCCCTGTGGTCTGGGGCGAGCCCGGCACCAATGGTCAGCATGCCTTCTATCAGCTCATCCATCAGGGCACCGACATCATTCCCGCCGAGTTCATGATCGCCGCCAACGGACACGAGAAGGAATTGCGCCATCAGCACCAGCTCCTGATCGCCAACTGCCTGGCACAGTCGGAAGCGCTGATGAAGGGCCGCACGCTCGACGAGGCGAAGGCGCAGCTTATTTCGAAAGGCATGGATGACGCGAAGGCCGACAAAATCGCGCCGCACCGCGTCTTCACCGGTAACCGGCCGTCGCTCACCTTCGTCTACAACCAGCTCGACCCCTTCGCGCTCGGGCGCCTGATTGCGCTCTACGAACATCGTGTTTTCGTCGAGGGCGCGCTCTTCAACATCAACTCCTTCGACCAGTGGGGCGTCGAGCTCGGCAAGGAGCTCGCGACCGGGCTCCTGCCCGTCGTTGAGGGGAAGGAGAGCGCCGAGGGCCACGATTCCTCGACCGCTGGCCTGGTTGCCGCTCTCCAGAAGGCGGCGCGCTGATCGAAAACAAGCGCATCGGCCCGAAAATCGGAACCGATTTTCGGGAAGGATGATGCGTAGATTCAAAGACTTACAGCGTCCTTTGTGCGTCCTGAAGGACGCACGGCGCTGTAGGGGCGCAGCAAAGCACCCCTCTGGCCTGCCGGCCTTCTCCCCCACAAGGGGGGAGAACCTGCGCGGCTGCCCGATCGCTCCGATCGTAACGTATCTACAAGGGAAACGCTTGGGTGGCGCGCCCAGGGTGTAGTATGGATTCTACCCCCTTGTGGGGGAGATGGCCGGCAGGCCAGGGGGTAGCAACCGCCGCGCGTTCCGGTCAATT
>JAPSJG010000158.1 GCA_031178305.1 Sinorhizobium sp. | reverse complement strand
TCACTCGAGGGAATCGCCAGCGGCACATGCGTCTCCCGCCAGACGAGGCCCTGCCATTCCTCGCCGCCGGCACGGAAAACCGCCGGGATCGCCCTTCCCTTGGGATCATGGGCGAGCGTGCCCTGCACCATGGTGTGCCAGGTATCGAGGTTCTGCCGCTGGCCGCGATAGCCGCAGACGATCAGGCGGTCGGCAGCCCGCGTCATGCCGACATAGAGAAGGCGGCGATATTCCTCCTCCGCCAGCCTCTTCAGGCGTTGGTTGTCGTCGTCGATCAGCGTATTCGAAACCGATCCCGGTGCACGCCAGACCGGGACGCCAATTACGGAGCGATCGGGCTGCCGTCTTTCGAGAATGCGGAGGTCCGAGACCTGCTGGCGGACGAAGGCCGCGCCGCCGCCGTCGACGAGGAAAACGACCGGCGCCTCGAGCCCTTTTGCCGCGTGCACTGTCATAACGCGCACTTCGTCGCGTTCCTTGTCTTGCTCGCGTTTGACCGTCGGCGCTTCGATCTCGAGCGTCGATATGAAGGCCTGCAAGCCGGGAAGGCCGCTCCGCTCGTGGTCGAGAGCAAAGGTCAGGAACTCGTCGAGAATGTCGCTGACCTCGCTGCCGAGCCGCGCCAGGAAGGCGCGGCGGCCGCCATGGGCGCCGAGGACGCGGGCATAGAAGTCGTGCGGCAGGAGCGTGCGGGCGAGGGCGCTGTAACCGTTAAGGGTCCTGACCAATTCGCGGAAGCGGTTCGTCTCCTCCGCGCCGAGTTGTTGCAGCCGCTGCCACAGGGTTTCCCCTTGCGCACGGTGCGCCGCCAGCTCGAAGAGATCGTCCTCACCAAGATTGAAGAGCGGACTTTTGAGGAGTGCCGCGAGCGACAGGTCATCCTCCGGCAGCAGCAGGAAACGGCCGAGGGCCATCAGGTCCTGGACCGCGATATGGCTCGTCAGCACAAGCCGGTCGGCGCCGGCGACAGGAATGTTGCCGCGCCGCTTGAGCGCCCGGGTAAGCGCATTGACGAATGCATCGCGCTTGCGCACGAGCATGATAATGTCGCCGGGACGCATCGGGCGCCGCACGCCCTTGTCGATCACCGCTTCCTTGCCGATCCAGTCTTCGAGCACAGCCGCAATTCTGCGGGCAAGGATATTCACCGGCGCACGCTCGGGCATCGCATCGAAGGGCGCGGTCCATTCTTCCTCGGAGACCGTCGCCTCCGGCGCGATGACATCCCAGATATCCACGGCGCCCGTATGGCCGATCCGGTTCGAGGCGTGCACGACCGCCTCCTCCCGGGCGCTGAGGCCCTTGGCATTGCCCGGATTGGCAAAGACCGTGTCGACCGCCGACAGCACGTCCACGGTCGAGCGGAAGGAGAGTTGCAAGCGGATAGGGCTAAAGTACCTGTTGCCGGCACGCACTCGACGTTCAGTGACCACGCTTTCGCGCGAGAAGCGTTCCGGCCGCGCGCCTTGGAAAGAGTAGATCGACTGCTTCTCGTCGCCGACGGCGAAGATCGTCCGTTCGTCGGCCCGGGCCGTTTCGCCGGCGAAGAAATCGGCTGCCAGCGCCTGAATGATCGTCCATTGCGCCGGGCTCGTATCCTGCGCCTCGTCGACGAGGATGTGGTCGATGCCCTGGTCGAGCTTGTAATGCACCCAGGCCCCGACGTCGCTGCGGGAAAGAAGCGCCGCCGTGCGGTTGATCAGGTCTTCGAAATCGAGTTGGCTGCGCGCCTTCTTGAGTTCCTCATAGTCGCGGTTGAGTCTTGCCGCGAGGATCATGGCTGCGCGCGTCGCCTCGTACATCCGCACGATGCTGAGGCGATCCCGGCATGCGGCAATGTGGCTGCGTGCTTCCTCGACCAAGGGGGCAAGATGCGGCGCTTTCGCCAGCATCGCCTTGTTGAAGAAGGTCGAATCCGCCTTCGGCTTGCCGCCGCCGTTGAAGAACAGTTCGACAAGGCCGGCAAAGCGCTCTTCCACGTCCTCGCAGCCGCGAATGGCCTTCAGGCCGTTCGCGGCTTCGACGGCCTTCAAGCCGCCAAGCTCGAGCCCAAGCTCGACATAGTCGTCGAGCGCCGCGCCACCGAGCCCGGCGAGCGGCCAGGCGCTGGCCATCACCTTCCCGACCGTTTCGCCGGGAGCAATTCCGAGTGCTGCTCGCAGATATGCCTCGATGCCGCCCTTCTCTGAAGCACGATCAAGAAAGGCCTGGATTGGCGCCCGGTTGGCAACGATCGCCTCGAGCAACTTCTCGAGTCCCGTGTCGTCGGCAAGGTCGAGAACGGTGGCGAAGGCCTCTGCCAGCGCCTCCTCGCCTTTCCCCGACGTCGCCGTCAGAAGCGCCCGCCGCGCATCGGCAAGCAGCACCGCGGCGGCGCGGTCGTCGAGAACGGAGAAGTGTCCGGCGACATTGGCCTCGAGCGGAAACTGGTGCAGCAGCGCCTCCGAAAAGGCATGGATCGTTTGGATCTTCAAGCCGCCTGGCGTTTCCAGCGCCTTGGCGAACAGCCGCCGCGCCTCATGCACCTTCGCGAGCGGCGGGCGCGTTCCTTCGATCGCCGCGATCCGCTCGCCTAGAGCGGCATCGTCGAGTGTTGCCCATTCGGCGAGCCGCTCGAAGATGCGGTTCGACATTTCCGACGCTGCTGCCTTCGTATAAGTGAGGCATAGGATGGCGGAGGGCCGGCAACCGGCCAAAAGCAGCCTGATGACACGCTGCGTCAGCACATGCGTCTTGCCGGACCCGGCATTGGCGGAAACCCAGGCCGAGCGCGCCGGGTCCGAGGCAAGCGCCTGCTGCCCGGTCGTCCAGTCGAGCCACGCCTTGGGCGTGCCGTCCACGGGGCCGAAAGCGTCATTCCTCATCGTCATCCTCGCCGTCGGCCGTCGCCCATTCGGCGACCCGCGCCAGGTGATCGTACTCGCCGCCGTAGTCCCTCTCCTTCTGCACGATCAGGCGCGAGGCAAAGCCGTATCGCCCGGTCAGCAGCGCGCCCAGCAGCTTCTTCAATTCGGTGAGAGATTCCTCCGCCAATTGCTCGGCGGATTTCGTCTCTCTCGACTTGCCGTTTTCGTTGTTGACCCTGTCGACCGCGAAGCGGCGGCCGGGTTTCAGCCGCACATAACTGAGCGAATGCGGCCTCGCCGGCCCGATAGCCCCGAAGGCGCCTGCCTTGAGCGCGGCCGCTTCCAGCGCCAGTTGCGGGTCGAGCAGCGCGCGCGCTTCCTTTGGCGACGGGCTGGAGCCTGTCTTGTAGTCGATGATGTCGATCGTCCCGTCCTTTAGTCGATCGAGCCGATCGGCAATTCCGGTCAGCCTTATGTCCGCAAGTCCGACATCCATTGCCGCGGGAACCTCGGTGAAAGACTTGACGATGCCGGGCCGGCGTTCGTGCTCCCAGGAAAGGAATGCCTTCGCCACGGCCTGGAAGCGCGGTCGCCAGATCGTATCGATATGGGTTGCTAGCTTTTCCTCCTCGAAGGCCTCGTCGATCAACTGCACCATTGCGTCGTGCCCTTCACGCGAGGCTGGATCGAAGCCGCCCTGCACGAAACGTTCAACGATGCGGTGATAGAGCGAGCCGCGCTCGGCCGCTTCCGGATCGCGGTTGAACGGATCGATCGGCTGCAGCCTCAGGATCCGCCGGGCGTAGATGGAATAGGGGTCGCGGCGAAGCCTCGTCACTTCGCTGAACGAGTATTTGCGTGGCTGCAGTTCTGCGGGTGGCTTTGGCTGCGGCCGATCGGCAAGCGGCTGGCGCCCGCCCTCGTCGAGCATCCGCATCCAGTGGAGATAGGCGGCGCCGTTGGCCCTGAGCCGCTCCGTCAGTTTCTCGCCGCCAAGTGCCTGCAGCCGTTGCAGCCATCTGGACGCGACCGTCGGTGCCGAGCCCTGGCGCATTGAGCGGGAAAAGATCAGCCGGCGCGTACCGCAGGCCATCTGGAAGTCGTGTGCGAGCTGGCCGATGCGCCGTTCCGGCGGCTCGAGGCCGATTCCCGCCTTCATCGTCCGCGACAGGAACGGATCGTTCGAAGTCTGCCCCGGCCAGGTCCCCTCGTTCATGCCGCCGAGCACGACGAGATCGACGCTTTGCAGGCGCGACTCGAGCGCGCCGAAGATGAAAACCCGCGGATGTCGCATCGACCGGGGCTTGACCGCTTCGCCGGCGGACAGCGCCTCCATGATGTCGCACCATTGCGGTCCGTCGGCCTCCATCTGGCCTTCGGTCTCGATGATGCCGCTGAGGAGCGCCGCCAATGTTTCACCGGCTTCCGATCCCCAGAGCGCGCCCAGGCTGTCACGCTCGTCGATGGTGACTGCTTCGAGCGCGCGGCCCGTCCGTTCCGCCCAATCCGCCAGTGTCAGTATCATGGAGCGTTTACGGTCGTCTCCGGAACCGGCCACCAATGCGCTGGTCAATGGCTGGATTGCGGCCGCTATCCGCCGGGCAAGCCTGCGCGCCTCTGCAATGTCATTCGCGTCAACGGCATCTCGCCAAGGCGGTGGGTGGCGGTCTGTGCCGTGCCTTGCGAGCGCCTTGTCGAGCACCGCTTCGAGCGTCGAAATATCGGCGACATCGGTGCCGCCCCGTAGCGCCATGAGTTCGAGCACGTCGGCGGCGCGGCGTGCATCCTCCGCAGCTCGACCGAAGCGCGCCAGCGGATGCTTGAGAAGTGCGACGAGCGGCACGGCATCGCTCGACCGGAGCGTCGCTTCGACCAGCAGCCGGGCAAGCGTGCCAGCCGGCGTTGCCGAGAGTGCAATGCCGGCGGAGTCGTCGGCCTCAATGCCGAAGCGCTGAAGCTCGGCCCCCACACGTCGCGCAAGTCCGCGATCGGGGGTGATGAGCGCGGCCTGGCTTTCCTCGTCTTCTTCGAGCGCCAGCCTGAGCGCGATCGCGATCGCGGTCGCCTCCTCGCGTTCGTTCGCCGCCTCGACCAGCGCCACATCTGCGAAGGCCGCGAGGAGCTTGTCCGGGTCGAATTCCTCCCGCGTCCGCGTCCAACTATCCGTCGCTTTTGCGGGCAGAAGGGCGCGTGAGAGAACGGCACTGCGGTCATCAAGAGCGTTCTCGACGGAACTCAGCACCGGCACTTCACAACGCTCGACGCCCATGCGCTTCAGCAGCCGGTAGAGACCGTATTGTGGATGGGTGCGGCTCGCCGGGTCCTTGGCGACAGAGCCGTCTCCGCCAACCAGCTCCCATTCCTCATCGCTCATCTTCCCGTCGAGGCCCGGAAGCACGATGGTGCCGTTTGGCAATGCCTTCACCGCCGTTATCAGCGCCGCTGTGGCGGGAATCGAGCCGGTGGAGCCGGCGATGATGATCGGGCCGGTCACTTTGCCGGCTGCGATCCGCTGTGCCTCCGCCTTGAGCACGGCATTACGGTGGCGCGCCGGCGAAGGATGTTTGAGCTCGGCGAGCCGCTCCGGCCAGTAGGTTCGGGCGATCTTCAGGAAGGCGAGCGTCAGTTGCCACCAGAGCGCATGTTCGCCGGCGTCGAGGCCGTCCAGCGCCTCCCAGTCGAGTTCCTCCGTCTCGATCGCATCGATCAGTTCGGCGAGGTTGCGCGCCAGCCAGATGGCGTCTGCGGGGCTTGCGGGTGCAATGAGCGGGCTTTCGGCGTGGATGTCCAGCACGACCTGGGGAAGGCGGTTGCGCCAGGCAAGGATCAGCCGGCCGAGTTCGATCAATCGCGCGGTGCCGGAAAGCGGGGTGCCTAGGTCGAGGATCGCCGGCACCTCTGCGTCGAAGAACCCGCTGTCGTCATCCGTCTCGCCAAGCGCGCGGATCATGGGGAGAATTGCCGAACGGCCGCCGAGCAGGTCGACGAATTCCGACCGCAGCACACGCGCCGCACGCCGGGTGGGTAGGAAGATCGTCACGCCGGCGAGCGCGAGCGGGTCCGCCGGATCATAGCGAAAATACGGAGTGAGCGCGCCGGTCAGGAGGCTTTCCGCGAGCGTTTCCAAGAAGGGGAGGCCGGGCGGAATCGAGAAGACGTTGAGCGCGCGTTCGGGCACCTTATCCCCCCGGCTCGAAACGCCGGACGATCGCCTCGGCCTCGCCGATCGCCTCGGGCGTGCCGACGGTCATCCATTGGCCCTCGAGCATGAGACCGAACAGGCGTCCCCTCTCGATTGCCCGGTCGAAATAGATGTTGAGGTTGAACGGGTCTTTGGGCGCGTCGGCGAAAAGCTGCGTGTCAAGCGCGGTCGCGCCGGCATAGACGACGGGATTGTCCATGCCATCCCGATAGCGGCGGAGCCCACCGTCCGCGCCGAGCGAAAAATCCTTCTTGCCATTGTGGCCGGTCGTATCCTCGAGCCGCACGCAAAGCAGCGCCATGTCCATGAACTCCGGGTCGAAAAATTCGGCGAGCCGCTGCAGGTTGCTTCGGGCCCCCGCTTTCTCGCCGACCCAGAAGAGATCGGCGTTCATGACGAGCACAGGCCCTTCGTCGAGGAGCTTCAGCCCCTTGGCAAGCCCGCCGCCGGAATTCATCAAGGCGTCGCGCTCGTCGGAGATCAGGATGTGCGGCGTCTCGCGTCGCTTAAGATGCGCTTCCATCTGGTCTGCGAAATGATGGACGTTTACCGCGGCCGTGGTCACGCCGGCGGCGGCCAGCAGGTCCAGCACATAGTCGATCATTGGTTTGCCGGCGATGCGGACGAGCGGCTTCGGCAGCGTGTCGGTGATTGGCCGCAGGCGGGTGCCCAGTCCGGCCGCAAGCACCATGGCGTTGGTGATGGGCATGATTTCCTGTCAGTTGACTGATTCGCTAGCCAGGATTCCAGCCTTAATGCACCATTCACGCAAGGGAGTCAGCACCTGGTGTGAGAGTGCATCCTCAAGATAGGCAAAGGTGCGCGGCATGTGCTTCATATAACCGGGTTTGCCGTCGCGCTCCTTGAGCCGCACCCATATGCCCGCGAGCTTGCAATTGCGTTGCGCCGCCATCAGATGCCAGTCGCGCCGGAAGGCTGCCTCGTCAAAAGCGCCGTGCGCCCTGCGTTCCGAAACATAGGCGTCCATCAGCCAGCGAGCGAGCGAGCGGTCGATGGTCACGCGCGCGTCCTGGACAAGCGCGGCGAGATCATAGGCCGTCGGGCCGATCATCGCGTCCTGAAAGTCGATGACGCCGACGCGCTCGAGGCCGGTCCGATCCTGCCGCCATAGAATGTTCGGCGAGTGAAAATCGCGCAGGACCAGGTTCTTCTCGGCGGAACCGAGAACGTCGATGAGCCGGTCCCAGATCCCGAAATAGTCGCTCCGCTCACTATCGGATGCGGGCGACCCGCGCTTCCACGGCAGATACCAGTCGACGAGCAGGCTGGTTTCGATTTTGATCGCGGTGCGGTCGAAATCGGGGATATGGTGGATGATGCCTTCGGCGATCGCGATCTCGCGTTCCGCCGGCTGCGCATGGAGACGGGCGAGCAGCCGCGCGCTCTCGAGATAGCGTTCGGCGACAGGCCGGCCCTCCACGTCGCAAATGCCCTCGGAGCCCAGATCCTCGATCAACAGCAGTCCCCGGGCGAGGTCGCGGGCAAAGATTGCCGGTGCGCCAAAGCCGCGCTTGCGCAATACCTCGGAGATCGCGATGAAGGGGACGACGTCCTCGGCGATATGGGCGAGCTGCTGGTAGTATTTGCCGTCCTGGAGAATGGGGCCGGGCTTGTGTCGCGGTGCGTCCATCAGGATCTTTGCCGGCACATTATCGTCCGGATAGACTCGTTCGTAAGCCCTGATAGAAGCGTCGCCGCTCAGGTGCCGCCGCCGAGCATGCGGATATCCAGCGCTATCTAGGAAGTCACGGATTGCCAACGAGCGCGCGATCCGCTCGAAGGCCGCACCGGGGGCCGTCATCTGCACGCGTCGGCCGTCTCCCTCTTGCGCGAAGGTCAGCGTGATCCGCTCGGAGGGAAGCGCCTCCGCGGCCTTTTCCGGCCATTCGACGAGGCAGATGCCCTCCGAAAG
>JAPSJG010000157.1 GCA_031178305.1 Sinorhizobium sp. | reverse complement strand
GCGGGCTCGTCGAAATCCAGGGAACGGCCGAGGGCAAGCCCTTCAGCGAAGAAGAATTCGCAACCTTGATGGGTCTCGCGAAACACGGCATTGCCGAGCTCGTCGAGCTGCAGAAGCAGGCGATCGCTGGCTAAACCAATTGCGTTGAACGCAGTGGTGAGCGAGAGGAGTGAAATTGGCCCCCGCGCTTGAAGGCATTCTCGAAACCGCACTCTATGCGGAGGATCTCGACGCGGCCGAAGCCTTCTACGGCACCGTTCTCGGCCTGGAGCGGATCACCCGCGTCGGCAATCGCCATGTCTTCTTCCGCTGCGGCGACGGCGTGCTCCTGATCTTCAATCCGGCGGAGACGGTGAAGCCACAGGCTCCGGGCGCCCTTCCCGTCCCGCCGCACGGCACGAAGGGCAAGGGCCACATGTGCTTCCGCGTCGAGGCCGCAGCACTCGACGCCTGGAAGGCAAAGCTCGAGGCAGCGGGTATCATGATCGAGGCGGACATTCGCTGGCCGAACGGCGCCCGCTCCTTCTATTTCCGTGATCCGGCCGGAAACAGTCTCGAATGCGCGGAACCGGGCCTCTGGGCCAAGGACTGATTTGCGGCGGCAAGCCTTGATGGAACGAAACAGAATGCGCAAATTGCTTGACAAGACTCTCGTGGTCGCGAGCCACAATGCCGGCAAGATCCGCGAGATCCGCGATTTGATCGGCCCGCTCGGCTTCGAGGCGAAATCGGCCGCGGACCTCGATTTCATCGAGCCGGAAGAAACCGGCGCCACATTCGAGGAAAACGCGACCATCAAGGCGCTCGCCTCGGCAAGGGCATCCGGCCTTCCGGCGCTCTCGGACGATTCCGGTCTCGCGATCGATGCGCTCGGCGGGGCTCCCGGCGTCTACACGGCGAACTGGGCCGAGCGCGAAGACGGCAGCCGCGATTTCGCCATGGCCATGGAGAAGGTCGAGAAGGCGCTCCGAGAAAAGGGCGCCACGACGCCGGAAAGGCGCACAGCGCGTTTCGTTTCCGTGCTCTGCCTGGCCTGGCCGGACGGGCATGTCGAACTCTTCCGCGGCGAGGTCGAAGGCCATGTCGTATGGCCGCCGCGCGGCACGAGCGGTTTCGGCTACGACCCGGTCTTCCAGCCCGAGGGTTACGCAACCACCTTCGGCGAGATGAGCGCGGAAGAAAAGCACGGCTGGAAGCCGGGCGACAGAGAAGCGTTGTCGCACCGTGCCCGTGCATTCAAGCTATTCGCCGAGACCTGCCTCGGCACCTGAGAAGGACATGACAAAGAGGGCTCCGCTTACAACGATCGGTGAGGGAATGGACCCGGGTTTCGGGGTCTACGTCCACTGGCCCTTCTGCGCGGCCAAGTGCCCCTATTGCGACTTCAACAGCCATGTCCGCCACCAGCCGGTGGACCAACCACGCTTTGTCTCCGCCTTTCTCAAGGAGGTGGCGGCCGTACGCGCGCTTTCCGGCCCGAGAACCGTGACCAGCATCTTCATGGGCGGCGGCACGCCATCACTGATGGACCCCGCGACCGTCGAGGCGATCCTTGATGGCGTCGCCCGGCACTGGCACGTGCCGGACGGCATAGAGATCACCATGGAGGCCAATCCCTCGAGCGTGGAGGCGACGCGCTTCCACGGCTATCGGGCGGCGGGCGTCAACCGTGTTTCGCTCGGCGTCCAGGCGCTGAACGACCGCGATCTCAAGTTCCTCGGCCGTCTGCACAATGTCGAGGATGCACTGAAGGCGGTAAGGCTCGCGCGCGAAATCTTTCCGCGTATGTCCTTCGACCTGATCTATGCCCGGCCGAACCAGACGGTCGAGGAATGGGAGCGCGAGCTCAAGGAAGCCGTCTCCTACGCAGTCGACCACCTGTCGCTCTACCAGCTCACTATCGAGGAGGGCACACCCTTCTTCGGGCTGCACAAGGCCGGCAAGCTGATCGTTCCGGACGGTGAGCAATCGGCGGTGCTTTATGAGGCGACACAGGAGATCACGGCGGCCATCGGCATGCCGGCATACGAAGTCTCCAACCATGCGCGGCCGGGCGCCGAAAGCCGCCACAATCTCACCTATTGGCGATACGGCGATTATGCGGGCATCGGCCCCGGCGCCCACGGACGCCTCGCCGTCGGCGCCACCAAGGTGGCGACAGCAACCGAACGCAATCCGGAAGAGTGGCTGAAACTCGTCGAGGAGCGCGGCGACGGCATCGCCGAACAGGAATTGCTCGACCTGGAAGCGCAGGCGGACGAGCTCCTGCTGATGGGCTTACGGCTTCGGGAAGGTGTCGACCTCGCCCGCTGGCAGATGCTTTCCGGCCGCGATCCGGACCCGGAGCGCGAACAGTTCCTGATCGAGCACGGCTTCGTCGAACGGCTCGGCAATTCGCGCCTTCGCTGCACGCCAGCCGGCATGCTGATCCTCGATTCGGTCGTAGCCGACCTCGCCTGCTGACGGTGGTGGCTGAGAGCGGTGACCGCCCACCGCGATTGTCCCTCACCCTCGCCCTTACGCTAGCCCTCTCGCCGCGAGCGACCGCGAGCGGGAAGAAGGGACGAAGAAGGCGCCGCGAATCCCCTTCACCCGCTAGCGGAGCGAAGGTGCCGGCAGGCGGATGGGGGGCAATGCCGCGACCGATGAGGGACCCCTGGGCCCTCATCCCACCTTCTTCACCGGCGCGACGATCGCCCACTTGACGCCGAAGGGATCGCGGAGCTGGCCGTAATAGTCGCCCCAGAAGGCAATCTCGAGCGGCATCGTCACTTCCGCGCCCGCGGCAACCGCTCGCTTCCACCAGTAATCCGCATCGTCGACGACGAGATGCAGGACGAAACCCTCCGACGGCTTCCAGTGATGGCCAAATTCCGGGAAGGGATCGCTCAGCATCAGCGCGCCGCCATTGACCGTCAGATGACAATGGATGAGTCGCTCGCCGTCCTCGGCATATTTACGGTGCTCCTCCTTGGCGCCGAAGGCGCGGCCGTAGAATTCGGCGCTGGCATTGGCGTCCTGCATACTCAGATAGGCGATGACGCCAGCCATCGGCGGAGGCGACGGCGCATCCCACTCTATCTCTGACTTCGGGTCGAGATCGACTGCCGCCTTGAAGCTTCCATCCATGTAGAAGGGCACGGACTCGTGCTGATGCACGATCTTCCAGGTTTCGCCGACGCGCCTCAGGCCGAGGGTGATGCGGTACCAGAGGGCAGCCTTCCCGCCGTCGCGCTTCTCACCGGAAAGATGCGCGAAAGCGGTCGCGAAGGCGACGTCGCCATCCGCGGCGATCTCGAGATCCTCTAGTCGGTAGCCGAGCGGACCTTTCCAGGTCGCAAACCATCGCTCGAGCCCCTCAGGGTCGCCATCCGATGCCTTGAGCGGCGGCGCCAGCGAATAGACTAGGCAATCCTCCGCACCATGTGCGAGGACGCGGTCTGCATCCTTCCGGCGCATGGCTTCCGCCCAATTGTCTATCACCGCGCGAATTTCCGTGGCGGTGGTTCTGCTCCCGTTGTCGGACATGGTTCGTCTCCTTGTCGTGATGGCAGCCGAAATCGTGGCGAGCGCTGCTCGCCCCTCAAATTCTCGCGACGAGGGCGGCAAGCTGGTCGGCACATTGGCCCCAGCCCTCATGAAAGCCCATTTTCTCGTGCGCCTCCCGATCCGCGGCGCTCCAGTGGCGGGCGCGGGCTGTGTAGCGGGTCTTGCCACCCTCGTCCTCGAAGGTGAGAATCGCGGTCATGAAGGGCTTCTCCGAAGGCTTCCAGGCTTCCGTATAGGCATCGGTCATGACAAGCTTTTCGTTCGGTACGACCTCCAGATAGACCCCCTGATTGGGATAGAGCTCACCCTCCGGCGAGCGCATGACGAAGCGATTGGTCCCGCCGGGCCTGACATCCAGCTCCGCTTCCGTGATCGTCCACGGCAAGGGTGCGAACCATTGCTTCAGGAGTTCAGGGTCGGTGAATGAGCGGTAAATCTTATCACGCGGGGCATTGATCAGCCGGATCAGCACCAGATCGCGCTCGGCGGCGATCTTTGTGTCGGTCACTGCAGTCATTTCGAATTCCTCCATGTGGTGTTCGATCCAAGGACGAAGAAATCAGCCGGATGCCGACAGCGGCTAAGGATTTTTTAACGCCGTTCTTCTGCGTGAGCCGGCTCGGTTTCGCCCGCCAGATGGTCGAGTTCTTTGCGGATGTACGCGGCCTCCGCCGTATTGGTGGCGAGCGCGATCGCCCGGTCGAAAGCGACGCGGGCTTCGCGCCCGCGCCCCAATTGCTTGAGCAAGGCCCCACGCAGCCCATGAAAGTAAAAATAGCCGGAGAGCCTGTCGCCGAGCGGCTCGACGAGAGCGAGCGCCGCCTCCGCCCCTTCGCGCTTCGACACTGCGACCGCACGGTTAAGGGTCACGACCGGCGATGGTTGCAGCCGTTCGAGCGCCTGGTAGAGCAGGTCGATCTCTTCCCAGTCGGTCAGTTCCGGACGCTTGGCACGCGCGTGCAAAGCGGCAATCGCTGCCTGGATCTGATAGGGACCGGGGCGGCGATGGCGCATGGCCTTGTCGATCATCGCCAGCGCTTCCGCGATCATCTGTCTGTTCCAAAGCCGCCGATCCTGATTTTCGAGCAGGACGATGCTGCCGTCGGCATCGAAGCGGGCGCGGGCACGCGAATGCTGGAGCAGAAGCAGCGCCGTCAGGCCCATGATCTCGGGCTCCGCCGGGAACAGCCGCAGAAGGAGCCGGGAAAGCCGGATCGCCTCATCGCACAGATCGGCGGAAACGCCCTCGGGGCCGTTCATCACCGAATAGCCCTCGTTGAACACCAGATAGATCATCGTCGCCACTGCGGCGAGTCGCTCGGCCCGGTCGGCGGCGTCCGGCGTTTCGAAGGGAATGCCCGCGGCTGCGACACGCGCTTTGGCACGGGTGATTCGCTGCTCCATCGCCGCCTCGCCGACGAGGAAGGCGCGGGCGATCTGTTTGACTGACAGGCCGGAGACGATCCGAAGCGCCAGCGCTATCTGCTGGGTCGCCGGCAGGACCGGGTTGCTGCAGACGAAGAGCAGCCGCAGGATGTCGTCGCGGTAATGCGATCCGTCGAGGCGCTCGGCGAGCTCGCCTTCGCGATCTTCGAGATCGGAAAGCAGTTCCTCGGGCGGCAACGCCGTTTCCCGCGCCTTCCGGCGCACCTTGTCGATGCCGCTATTGCGGCCGACGAAAATCAGCCATGCTGCCGCATCGCGCGGCGGTCCGTTCTTCGGCCAAGTGTTCAGCGCCCGGAGGCAAGCCTCCTGGTAGGCTTCCTCCGCCAGGTCAAGATTCCGGAAATAGCGCAACAGCGCGCCCATGGCCTGCGGCCGCGCGGAAATGAGGGCGACGTCGACCCAAGCCTGGTCCGTCATATTGGAAGCTCACCGGGCTTATACAGAGCGAGGGGGCGGATCTCGTAAGAGCCGGCGCTTGGATTGGCGCTACTCAAATCGCGGGCAAAGCCAAGGGCCTCGTCGAGCGATGCGCAATCGATCAGATAGAAGCCGAGCAATTGCTCCTTGGTTTCGGCGAAGGGGCCGTCAATGACGATCGTCTCGCCGATCCCGTGACGCAGAGTCGTAGCGGCCGTCGTCGGCAGCAGGCGCGCAACTGGTCCAAGCTTGCCTGCCTCGACATATTTGCGCTGGACGGCGGTGAGATCGCGCATGACCCTGTCGTCCTCCTCCTTGCTCCAGGTACAGGTGACACTTTCATCGTTGTAGCAAAGCACCGCATAAAGCATTGGGGACTCTCCGCTCTGGTCTGAGGACGAATGGAGTTAGTGATAGCCGACAAGCGAGGCGAAAAAAATGTTTCCTGGGCTGTCTGCCTGAAATTGCGCGGGACGCGGCAGGGCCTCCTCGCGCCGAGCTTTCCACCGATGCCGCAACAAAAAGGCCCGGCAGAGCCGGGCCTTTGTAATCTTCTGCTTACACAGACAATGCTTTACTCGTTGATCAGCCGCTTCAGGAGCTCGATCTCGTGGCTGAGCTTGGTATCGGCAGCGATCATCTCTTCGATCTTGCGCACGGCATGCAGCACCGTCGTGTGGTCACGGCCGCCGAAACGCCGGCCGATCTCAGGGAAGGAGCGCGGCGTCAGTGTCTTCGACAGATACATGGCGATCTGGCGCGGCTTTACGATGACGCGCGTACGGCGGTTAGAGACCAGCTCCTGGCGCGAGACGTTGTAGTGTTTGGCGACGACGCGCTGGATGTCCTCGATGCGGACGCGGCGCGGCTCGCCGGCGTTGACGAGATGCCCAAGCAGCTCGTCGACGCGCTCGATGGAAAGCTGCGGCTCGAAGGAGCGCCGGAAGAGAAGCTGATTGAATGCACCTTCAAGCTCGCGCCCACTGGCCGTGACATTGCGGGCGACGTGGCAGAGGATTTCCTGGGGAATCTCGAGCGAGGCGTCGTCCTGGCGAGCCGCCTCGACGCGACGTTTCAACATTTCAAGCCGCATCTCATAGTCCGGCCCTTCCATCTCGATCGCAACGCCGCCCTGGAGGCGGGAGCGAACTCGGCTGTCGAGCGATTCCAATTCCCAGGGCGCGCGATCGGCCGCGACAACCACCTGTTTCGCCGAGTCGAGCAGCATGTTCAAGAGATGGCAGAATTCGTGCTGGATCGACTTACCCTGCAGGAACTGCATGTCATCGATGATCAAGAGATCAATGTTGCGCAGCGATTCCTTAAGAGACAGCGCATCATTGTCGCGGATCGCGGTTGCGAAGCGCCACATGAAATATTCGGCAGTCAGATAGACGACGCGCGGTGCGCGGGCGCCCTGCAAGGCTGCGAGTGCGATCGCCTGGAGAAGATGGGTCTTGCCGAGGCCGACGCTCGAATGAATGAAGAGTGGATTGAAGCGCACGGCGCCGGCACCGGCCTCAGCGATCGTGCGAGCGGCGGCAAGCGCCACGCGGTTCGATGCTCCCTCGACGAAACTATCGAAGCTGTAGCGCTGATCGAGCGGCGAGCCGAAAAGCGGCGACTGGGTCGACTTCGGCGCGGCGGCGATCGCCGCCGCGGCAGCAACGGCGACAGTCTGCGGCGACGCGGAACGACGGACCGGCGCCGGTGCCGGTTCGGCTGCAGCTGGCGCAGTCTCTTCATGGGCGGAAGATCGCTGGCTGCGCGTTGCCGTGCGCACGAGAATTTCCACCTTCAGGACCTCGCCGTCCTCCTGCTGGAAGAGGCTGGTGATGAGGTCGAGATAGCGGTTGTTGATCCACGATTTGAGGAACGTCGTCGGCACCGTCAGGCGCACGACGCTCTTCGATACGGAATGAAGCTTGAGACGTCCGAACCAGCTGGCGAAAACGTCCGGACCGACCTGGGCTTTTAGACGCGCACTTACCCGCTCGAACAGTGCGTCGTGCCGCATGTCGTGTTTTTCTCCCGCCGCGTGAGACTGATTGCTTTCGGGCTGAATTGCTTCACGTGCCGTCGCCAAATTCATCTGCATGTTGCCGCCTTCCAATTCCATTCTCCGACGCCGTCATTGCTGCCGGCTTCATCTTCTTATGCCCGCCTGCCGCGGCCGCCTCTCAAAGACCATGCCGTGCCCGCGGACGCCCCTGTCACACCGTTGCGAGCTCCTCATAATCCCGCCACGGCGCGCGCTGCGCGCATTCGCCCCGCCTGGTGCGAATGTCCCCTCGCGCCTCATATTCCGGTTCCATGCGGCGATACGAAGCTACCCGGAACCTTTCCTCTTCACGGCTGCGCCGCGCCCTCGTACGAAGCGATGCAGCCCGAGCCCCCATTCCTCCTTCAGATCGACACAAGAACAGTTTGGAGTCACACACCCGAAGCACAACCTGAAGTCGAAATATCCTCGTCCCCGACGCGAAGACGCGCTCGGTTTCACTATCTCGACTTTTCAGATGAGCGACGTGGAGTTTCCCCGCCACAGGGAACAGAAAGCCCCGAAGTCATTTCTTGGAAATGACCTCAAA
>JAPSJG010000571.1 GCA_031178305.1 Sinorhizobium sp. | reverse complement strand
GTTGTAAAACCGGTTTCTGACACGATCGCCTCACAAGTAGCGATAGCGGGATACGTCCCGTCCGCACTCTTCCTCATCCCGCTCTGGCGGAGCGCTGCATGGCGGTGATGCCTGTCAGCTCTTCGTAGACCGATGTAATCGCATGTACGTGACGCTCGAAGCTGAAACGGGATCGTACTTCGCCGCGCGCCGTTTCCACGATGTGATCGCGAAGGGCCGCATCGCTGAACAGTTTCAGGCACGCCCTGGCGAATTCATCCGGATCGTCGGCGCGCACGAGCATGCCGGTCCGGCCATCTTCGACCACTTCCGGATTTCCGCCCGAGTCGGCCGCGACGACCGGCGTGCCGAGAAGCATCGCTTCGACGAGGGTTCTTCCGAGCGGTTCGTTGACGGCCGTCACCAGCAAAGCGTCCAGTCCGGCGATCCAGGGCTCGCCCGGATAACGGAAACCCATGAAGTGTATGCAATCGGCAATTCCAAGCGCCTCGGCACGCGCTTTCGCGGCCTCGTCGAGGCCGTTGAGCGCATTGCCGAAAAACAGACCCGCAACCTTGGTCTCAGGCGAAAGCCGCTTCAGGGCGGCAACCGCTTCGACAAACAGGATCGGTCGCTTACGATCCACCAGGGTCCCGACATAGCCGAGAAGCTTCGTCTCGGGCGTACACCCGATGGCGGCCAGCACATTGTCGCGGGCTTGCTTGCGCTCGAATCCGGCCATCTTCGTGACGTCGAAGGGGCTGTGCACGACACTGCATTTGCCCGCGGCCGAGAAAAACCCGGGGCGGGGCGATGCGAATTTCGATACGGCCACAAGGCGATTGGGAAGCCATGGCGCGACACGGCGCAGACCGAACGAAGTTGCGTCGCCGCGATGATGCCAGAGATGCTTCGACCCCGCGACGCGCGCAGCGAGACCCCAGATGAGGTGTGTGCGGCCATCGTTCGTGTGTACGATCGAGGCGTTGTTCGCTCGCAGGAATCGGACGAGCGCGGGAAGTGTGCGCATAACATTGACGATTGCCGCGCCGTTGCGCGGAGCCGCCCGCTTCAGGCGGTTCAGAACCGGAGCGGCGACAAAGTCGATGCCCTCACGGCGAAACAAATCTGCGACCGGTCCATCGGTGTCGTGCAGCACGACCAGTGGCATGAAACGCGATCTTGGGAGATTTCGTATCAGGCCCAGCGAGGACATGTGACTCCCGCCGACAAGATCTCCAATGAAGGGAAGGCACACAACCACCTGATCGCCGCTGCCTATGCTGGGCGTTTCCGCTTGGCGAAGATCAACTGCTGCAGAAGACGTCATTGCCTAGACCCCAAGGAACTTTATGAAGGGCTTGATGACCCGGTACGCCGGGCCGGATGTCATTTCTCGGGGCCTCTGTTTCTCAGCCAGCCCGTCAGATCCCTTCCGACGAGGGCGCCGAGTTTTTCCGTTTCAGGCGCGAAGTAATCGGTCATCCGCGCACGCAGATCATGGCTGAGCGGTGCGTATTGAAGCTCGCCGGCAATCAGCGACCGCAGTTTCTTAAAGCCGGTATTCTGCCGGAATGGAGCGGCAACAGGCTTTAAGGGGCGCAGGAGACGGCGCAAGGTCGGATTGACGACCGGTTCCGATTTGTCCTTCACCTTTTTTGCAAGCGGCTTCAGCGGAACATTGGCTTCGAGCTCGAGGAAGCCGCGGACGCGGGCGAGTTGGACGCGGGCGTCGACCTTCAGGTCCTCGTAGAGGAGCACCAGAAGCTGCTCCATGGGGAAGCGATCGAGATAGCCTTGCAACTGCTGAAAATAAAGACCGCCGTTCAGGA
>JAPSJG010000570.1 GCA_031178305.1 Sinorhizobium sp. | reverse complement strand
GACGGCGGATACGAAGGGGATCTTCAACGCCGGCCTCTTCTCAAAGCTCAGCCGCAACGGCCCCTTCGGCGCCGCCGTCTTCATCAATGCTGGCCGCGGTGGTAGCCAGGTGGAAGCCGATATTCTCCAATGCCTCGATAATGGCACCCTGGCGGCAGCCTCGCTCGACGTCTTCGAACGCGAGCCGCTCTCGCCCGAGAGCCGCTTCTGGGACATGCCCAATGTCTACGTCACGCCGCATATCGCCGCCGCCTCCGACGTCAAGGCGCTTTTCGCCCATGTCGAACACCAGATCGCCCGCTTCGAAAGCGGCCTGCCGCTGGAGCATGTGGTGGATAAGGTAGCCGGCTATTGATATTTGCCACCCGTAATCGAACCCGCAATGTTGGCAGAGGGGACTACAGCTCGTCTTATCAGACGCGCAAAGGACGCTGTAAGTCTTTGAATCTACGCATCGTGCTTTCCGAAAATCGGTTCGATTTTCGGGCCGATGCGCTAGTGGCCCTCTACTGTGTCATCCACGAACTTGATCCGAGGATCCAAGCACAAGCAACCGAAAGCGCACTTGCACACGAGTAGCACCGCGAGTCTGGATCCTCGGGTCAAGCCCGAGGATGACGGCCGCGACGGAAGCATCCCCCAAACGCCCCGCCCTAAGGCCTTCGATAACCCGTCGGCTGGGCATAGAGCCAGCCGATGCGGCGGATGGCATCATCCAGCCCCTCGCGGGCGACGGTCATGGTGTGGCCGTTGGCGTGCAGCAGCGTTTTCTCGTCCTCCATGATGGCGACATGGCCCTTCCAGAAGACGAGGTCGCCGCGGGTGAGTTCGTCACGCCCGACCGGTTGGCCGATCGTCTCGGCCTGCATGTCCGTGTCGCGCAGAACGCGGCGGCCGGCCATCTGCATCGCAAGCTGCACGAGCCCGGAGCAGTCGATGCCGAAGCCGGAGCGGCCGCCCCAGAGATAAGGGGTCTCCAGGAAGCGGGCTGCGATCGGAACGTAGTCGTCGCTAGTCGGGCTCGCAACTGGCGCACAATGATTGGCGACGACAGCCAGCCCGCCGTCGAGGAGAAAATAGCGCGTCTCGCGCGTCTCGGCTTCGCCAACCACAGGAAGGCGGCTTCCCATGGAGAGCGCGAAAGCCTGGGGAAAACGCAGGTCCGCACCGCGATAGACGAAGGTTCGCGGCACCGCGACAATATGGGTCGGAGCCGCCTGCGGCGGCGCCAATGCATCCTGCGGCACGTAGCCGACATAGCCGTCGATATCGGATTTCACCCAGGCCCACCCCTCGGCTATGTCGAGAACGCGCGCCGTTTCGCCGTAGAGGAGTTCCGTGTCGGTACCGCAGGAAAGCTCCGGCCGCGCCCTGAGCGGCGTAACCGGAACGGAAACCGTGGCGGGCGTGCCTTCGACGAATCGCTTCGCGTCGACCAGGCCGCGCAAGCCTTCCTCGGCAAGATCGTCGCGATAGGCGTTGAGACGGTGATCTATTTCAGGCATGGCTTGGCACTCACAGCTTCCGGCTCTGATTGATGATCAGATCGCCGAGTTTTTCAAGGTAGAGCGCACCCTCGACCGTGCGTTTGATGATGACATTGCGCCTATCGCGCTCGTCGCGCACGCGATCGACCAGACCGAGCGCACCCATCGTATCGAGCGCCCGCGTGATCACCGGCTTCGTCACGCCGAGTGTCGCTGCAAGCCCGCGCACCGTGTGTGGCGGCGGAACCAGATAGATTTCGAGCAGGACCGCCACCTGACGCAGCGTCAGATCACGGCTGTCGACACGAACCAGTTCAAGCGAGACGGCATGCCAAAGCCCCAGAGCCTGCGTAG
>JAPSJG010000156.1 GCA_031178305.1 Sinorhizobium sp. | reverse complement strand
GACGTAGTCTCCGGACCGATCCGCGGCGCAATCGCTGTCGTCTTTCCGGAATGGAATGTCGTATATCGGCACTTGTACGGACCCCCTGACCGCTTAGATGGAGACACTCGAGGTGCCGCCTTCGGAATGGCGGAGAATTGGGAAGCCGGTCAAATCCCGGCGCTGCCCCCGCAACGGTGGTGGAGTGATGCCGCGGCAAAAGGCCACTGGACGTGAAATGTCCGGGAAGGCGCCGGGCGGGTCCTTCGCGGGACGGCTCCAGAGCCCGGAAACCAGCCTCGGGACATATCGACCGTAATGGTTGCGGCGGGCAGCCGGACGGAGCCACAGGCCTTACGGCATATTGCCGCGGGCGGCTTCTGTCCTGCCTATCCGAAGCATGGCGAAACGAGGACATGGGCATGGACATTCAGAGCGAAATGCTACGCAAGCTGGAGACCCGTCGCGAAGGCTACAGCCTCGACCGGGAATTCTATATCGATACCGACTATTATCGTCAGGATCTGAAGCACATCTGGTACAAGGACTGGCTCTTCATCGGCCACGATTGCGAAATCCCGCGGGCCGGCAATTATTTCACGGTCCAGGTCGGCGATTATCCGATTGTCATCGTTCGCGACCGCCAGGGAACGATCCGGGCGCTGCACAATTCTTGCCGCCATCGCGGTTCGCGCGTCTGTACACAACACAAGGGGTCGTCGGCCAAGCTCGTCTGTCCCTACCACCAATGGACCTATGAGCTCGATGGCAGTCTGCTTTTCGCGCGGCAGATGCCCGAGAACTTTGATCGTGCGCAGCACGGCCTGAAGCCAGTGCATTGCGAGACGGTCGGGGGTTACATCTTCATCAGTCTTGCCGACGAACCGATGGATTTCCAGCCGTTTCGAGACATGGTTTCCGGCTATCTCGCGCCGCATCGTCTCGGCGAGACCAAGGTCGCCTTCGAGAGCACGATCATCGAGAAGGGCAACTGGAAGCTCGTCTGGGAGAACAATCGCGAGTGCTACCATTGCGCGGCGAACCATCCCGAACTCTGCCGCACCTATCCCGAAGCGCCGACGGTCACCGGGGTGCATGGGGCGATGAATGACCCCGAGATCGGGGCGCATTGGGCAAAATGCGAGGCGGCGGGCCTGCCGAGCGCCTTCAGGATCGGACCCACCGGACAGTTCCGCATGACCCGCATGCCGCTGATCAACGGTGCCGAGAGCTACACCATGTCCGGTCAGAAGGCTGTGCGCAGGCCGCTTTCCGCCGACGCGACGACAAGCGGCATCGGCACATTGCTTCTCTTCCACTATCCAACGACGTGGAACCACATTCTCGGCGATCACGCGATCACCTTCCGCGTGCTGCCGCTCGGCCCTGAAACGACGCAGGTTACGACCAAGTGGCTCGTCAACAAGGACGCGGTGGAAGGCGTCGACTACAAGCTTGAAGAACTCACCCATGTCTGGACCGAGACCAACGATCAGGACCGGCAGATCGTTGAGGAAAACGCCTTCGGCATTCGCTCGCCGGCTTACCAGCCGGGGCCCTATTCGGTCGAGCACGAGGGCGGCGTGATGCAATTCGTCGACTGGTATTCGCGTTATATGCTGGAGCGTCTTGGGCGCGGCGCAGCGCCTCTTTCGCGGGTGGCATGACAATGGAAATGCCCCGTTCCTTCCATCATTTCGACGAGCTCAGTCCCTGGATCGACCGCCAGCACATGCTCGAATGCATATCGGTGGTCGCCGAGACCGCGGACGTGATGACCTTCACCTTCCGCTCCGACAAGCCGGCATGGTTCCGCTACCTGCCCGGGCAATTCGTGACGCTCGAATTGCCAGTCGGGGAGGAACCGGTGATGCGTACCTATACGCTGTCGTCCTCTCCGTCGCGGCCGCTCTCCGTTTCGATCACCGCTAAGACGCAACGAGACAGCATCGGCACGCGCTGGATGTTCGACAATCTGAAGCCGGGCATGGTGCTGAAAGCCCTCGGGCCGCTCGGCGACTTCAGCTTCGTCCGTCATCCCGGTGAAAAATATCTTTTCATTTCCGCCGGGTCGGGCATCACGCCGATGATATCGATGACGCGCTGGATGGCGGACTGCGCGCCGGACACGGATGTCACTTTCATATCCTGCGCGAGGCGCCCGGAGGATCTGCTGTTCAAGCCGGAGCTGGAAATCCTCGCAAGGCAGATGCCGCGTCTCAATCTCGGCTTCCTGGTGGAAGGGCACGACGCGCGCCATGGCTGGCACGGGCTGCGCGGCCGCATCGACGCCACGAAGCTGCCGCTGCTGGCTCCGGATTTCCTGGAACGAACGGTCTTCTGCTGCGGTCCCGAGCCCTTCATGCGCGGAGTCCGGGAGATGCTCCAGGCCGTCGGTTTCGACATGGCCCGCTACCATCAGGAGAGCTTCCAACCTGCGGCGGCGCCCGCTGCCGAAGAGCTTGCCATTCGCGCCGGCGCGGTTTCGGCAGCGGGAACCGCGAAGGTGACCTTCACCATGAGCGGCAAGGAGGTAACAGCGGTGCCGGGCCAGACGATCCTGCAGACGGCGCGCGCCAATGGCGTCAGGATCGGTGCAGCCTGCGAGGGCGGCATCTGCGGCACCTGCCGGGTGTTGAAGATTGCGGGCGATGTGGAGATGAACCACAGTGGCGGCATTCTCGACGACGAGATCGACGAGGGCTACATCCTCGCCTGCTGCTCGCGGCCGCTCGGCGACGTCCAGATCGAGGCGTGAACGTGCGGTCACCGCCGCTGGGGCTGGTTGGGCAGTCGCGCCTCGGCTGCCCTAATGCCGATGGTGCCGGTGACGGTCGCATCGACGCCGCTGCCCGAACCGCTCTCGGCCTCAGCTTCGCTGATCAGCAAGGGTTGCGACAGCGAGGTCGCGGTCTCGGCACTGGCTGCCGGGGCCATGCCCACCCGCGCCGACGCGATGACGGTCAGGACCGGCGGCCTTTCCGGCAGGAGAGCACCATGGGGCCAGAACTGCTTCAATGTGGCGAGGCTCATCGCCGCAACATTGACGTCGATGTCCTCGAGCGTGCCGGGTACCCGGTACGGGCAGCGCTTCTTACCGCAATTGTGTCCCGAGGAGAATTGCCAGAGCGCGTACCTCTCCCAATTGCCCATCGGAAAGACCTTGCGGATGTCGGGCTTGTAGCGCGCATACCAGAGCGGCAGACGGGAAAGCAGCCGATGCTTGAAGCGGTTGTCGGCAATATATTTCGCCGTGACGTGATTGGTGTAGAGGATGGGATAGCGCCCGGTGCGGGCCTTGATATGGCCGGCGAAGATCGCGGCGTCCTCGAGCGACATGTAGTTCTCGGGATCGATCCCTTCGATGTCGAGGACCATCAATTCGTCGTCGCGAGGGTTGGCGTAATCGAGGAAGTGATTGGCCTGGTCGACAGGGTTTCCGGGCCGCGCCAGGTGATAGGCGCCCCAGAGCAGCCCGTGGAAGCGAGCGATCAGGCGGCGCGTCTGGTAGAGTTCCCGGCTGACGGCATATTTGCGCCACATCGTCTTGCAATGGGCGACCGTGTCACCGCCGTGATCGCCGGTGCAGGTGAAGCTTTCCGGCAGCCCGTCCGAGGCCTTGGCGATGAAACCGGCGATGCGCTTATCCTTCAGCATCGCTTCCCAGTCGATGCTGTTCAACTCGTATGCATCGACAATGATAGCGTTCTGCCGATTTTTCCAGGGTTCGAGATCGCCGGCGCGTGCGTTCGCCGTCGCGAAGGTCAGGCCCATCAGGGCCGCCAGGCGCAAGATCATCCCTGAAATCGAGATTCCCCGCTTTTCCATTCTCTGAGATTGCCGCCTTAGGGTTAAAAGGTCGTAAATCCCAGCCCCGGCGGCATCCTGCGCGAGACTGCCGCCTCTGTACACTGACCTGTGGAGGTAATCATGGACCATGCTCGCCTCATGATTGTGTGAAGTGACTTCAGTCTCGTTTGGAGCTAAAGCGCCTACAGGGCCGTTATAAGCCGACTCGGAATGGCGCTCACCAATTGAAAGTATTGACGTTGACGTCTACGTAAAAATTGATAGTGTCCGGGTAGGAGACGAGCGAAGCGGCCGAAGCCCGTAGCCCGGAGGAGAGCAGCATGTACAAGGCGCCGGTCGAAGAGATCGCATTCACCTTGAAGCACGTGGCCGGTATGGCGGGCGCTTTGAATGCGGGGACGTTCGGCGAACTCGGCGAGGATCTCGTCGAAGCAATCCTCTCGGAAGCCGGCCGCTTTGCGACTGAGGAGGTGGCGCCGCTCGGCGAGATCGGCGACAGGCAGGGATCGCGCCTCGTCAATGGATCGGTCAAGACTCCGGACGGATGGCGCGATCTCTATCATGGATGGATCGCCGGCGGCTGGAACGGCCTGACGGCGCCGGAGGACTTCGGTGGTCAAAACCTGCCGCACATGCTGCACGTTGCCGCCATGGAAATGTGGAACAGCGGCTCGATGGCCTTTGCGCTCGGTCCGACGCTGACGATGGGCGCCATCGAGGCGCTGGAGAAACACGGCACGGACGAATTGAAGGCGACCTTCCTGCCGAGGATGGTTTCAGGCGAGTGGATGGGCACCATGAACCTCACCGAGCCGCATGCTGGCTCGGATCTGGGCGTGCTCAAGACGCGTGCCGTGCGCCGCGACGACGGCACCTACCGCATCTACGGCCAGAAGATCTTCATCACCTGGGGCGAGCACGACTTCACCGACAACATCATCCATCTCGTGCTTGCGCGCCTGCCCGACGCTCCACCCGGCACGAAAGGCATTTCGCTCTTCCTCGTGCCGAAGTTCCTCGTCAATGAAGATGGCTCTCTCGGCGCCCGCAACGACCTCTTCTGCCATGCGCTCGAGCACAAGCTCGGCATTCACGGATCGCCCACCTGCACAATGATCTATGGCGATGGGAAGTTCGGCGAGGAAAAGGGTGCGATCGGCTATCTCGTGGGCGAGGAAAATCGCGGGCTCGCCTGCATGTTCACGATGATGAACAATGCCCGGCTTGCCGTCGGCATACAGGGCGTCGCGATCGCCGAGGCCGCGACCCAAAAGGCGATCGCCTACGCCAAGGAACGCACACAGGGCAGGTCACCCGGATGGGCGGGCGAAGGCATGAGCCCGATCATTGACCATCCCGATGTCGCCCGAACACTGTTGACGATGCGGGCGCTCACCCAGGGCGCGCGGGCCATCGCCTATGCCTGCGCCCACGCAGTCGATATGGCGCATGTGGGAGTGGGCGACGAGGCGCGCCATTGGCAAGAACGCTCGAGCCTCCTGACGCCGATCGCCAAGTCGTTTGCGACCGATGCCGGCGTCGACGTCGCCTCGATGGGTATCCAGGTGCATGGCGGCATGGGCTTCATTGAGGAGACCGGGGCGGCCCGCTATCTGCGCGACGCCCGCATCGCGCCGATCTACGAAGGCACCAACGGCATCCAGGCGATCGACCTCGTTACCCGCAAGCTGCCATTTTCTGATGGCGCCCAAGTGCGCGGCTTTATCGACGAACTCCGGCAGGTCGCGACTGCTGTCGGTGCCTCGAACAATGAAGGGTTTGGCGAGACTGCCGCGCGGCTCGACGCGGCCATCGCCGCTCTCGCGGAGGCGACCGATTGGCTGCTGGCGGCACTTGGCGAAGGCAGGCAGACCGATGCGCTCGCCGGCGCCACGGCCTACCAGCGCCTCTTCGGTCTTACGCTGACCGGCGTCTACCTCGCCAAGGGCGGACTCGCGGATGCGGGCGACGGCAAGCAGGCGTCGCGCATCGCGCTTTGCCGCTTCGCCGCGGAAAACCTGCTCGCGGAAACGGCGGCGCTCAAGGACAGCGTCGTCAAAGGAGCGGCAAGCCTCGCGGCAGCCCGCGCCATTCTCGACTGAAAGGGCTGCCCATGACCAACCACGTCCTCGTCGAACGCCCAGACGCCCATCCCGGCGTCCAGGTCATCCGATTGAACCGGCCGGAAAAGAAGAACGCCATCACGCGCGAGATGTACGCGAAGATGACGACTGCGCTGACGGTCGCGCAATCGGATCTGGCAATCCGCGTGACGGCGTTCCTGGGAACGGAAGGTTGTTTCTCGGCCGGCAATGACATGGCCGACTTCCTCGCCGTCGCCTTGGGCGGGAGCATGGGGCGCGAGGTGCTGGACTTTCTTCGGGCACTTGCAGGTGCGACAAAGCCGATCGTCTCCGGCGTCGATGGCCTGGCAATCGGTATCGGCACGACGATTCATCTCCACTGCGACCTGACGGTCGCTTCCGCCCGTTCGCTCTTCAGGACACCCTTTGTCGACCTCGCGCTTGTCCCCGAAGCGGCTTCGAGCCTGATCGCGCCGCGCCTCATCGGACATCAGCGCGCCTTTGCTCTACTTGCCGCCGGTGAACCGCTCGAAGCTGCCGATGCGCTTGCAGCCGGGCTGATCTGGAAGATCGTCGACGAGGAGAGCGTCGAGGAGGAGACACTCTCGATTGCCGCGGGGCTTGCCAGGAAGCCGCCCGAGGCATTGCGCATCGCCCGCGACCTCATTCGCGGCGACCGCAAGGACGTGCTGACCCGGATCGACGAGGAGGCGGAGCACTTTGCGGCGCAATTGAAGAGCGCCGAAGCGCGTGCCGCCTTCGAGGCCTTCATGCGTCGCTAATTGTGATACTCGATTTGGGTAATCGCATCGTGAGGTGGCTCCCGACCACCTCTCTTTTTTGCCTCCACTCATACACTTCCGATTTACGCGTTACCGGACGCGAACTCAGTGGCCCAAGTGGAAGTTAATTCGTCCTTTCATCCTTTCTCCAGCGTCGCGACCGACTCGACATGCGCCGACCAGAGGAACTGGTCAATCGGTGTCACAGATGTGATGCGGTAACCGGACGCGACAAGGATGGAGAGGTCTCTAGCAAGGGTCACCGGATTGCAGGAGACCGCCGCGATCTTCTTCACGCCGGAGCGGGCAAGCTCATGGCACTGCGCTTCGGCACCCGCGCGCGGCGGGTCGAAGACGACGGCGTCGAAGACCTTCAGTTCCTGCGCCATCATCGGACGGCGGAAAAGATCGCGTTTCTCGACCGTCGCCGGCTTCAGCCCCTGCGTGTTGCGCGCGGCAAAATCGAGCGCCTTCAGCGCTTTGTCGTCGCCTTCCACGGCATGGACACGCGCGGTACGGGCGATCCGGAGCGCAAACGTGCCGATACCAGCGAAGAGGTCGGCGACGCGCTTCGCCTTGCCGAGATGGCCGAGCACGAGCTTGGCCATCGCCTCCTCGGCCGGGCGCGTCGCCTGCGTGAAGGCGCCGGGCGGTGTTGAGACGGCGACGCCGCCGAAATCGATGATGGGTTTGACGGGCTCGATGATGATCTCGCCGTTGAGGCTGACGCGGGCGATGCCCCGCTCGCCGAGAACCGTCTCGACGGTCGAGCGACGCTGCCGATCGCTGAGCTTGAGGCCCTCGAAAGCGAGGTCGAGGCCGGTCTCGGTTTCAAGGACGGTGATGCGGAACGGTTCGGACGTCGGAGCCATCGCCGCGGCGATCTTGCGGATGGTGGCGAGCCGCCAGACGATGCCGGGGCTGGCGATGGGACACTCTTCGATCGTCACGATATGGTGGCTCGCAGCCTGATTATAGCCGAGCAGCAGTCCCTTTTCCGTGCGCCGGGCGGTGAACACAACGCGCCGGCGCTCGCCGGGATGGGCGATCAGGAGCGGTGCGACCTCGGGCGTCAGGCCCTTTGATTTCAAGGCGTCAATAACGAGTTTGCGCTTGAAGGCGTGATAGAGCGCGTCAGATGCGTGCTGCAGGCTGCAGCCCCCGCAGGTACCATTCACTCCGTCCGGTCCGAAATGACGGCATTTCGGCTCGACGCGCTCCAAAGACGCCTCTCTCAGCGAGACCAGCGTGCCGTGGTTCTTGTCGACGGCAAGCGCCACGATTTCTCCGGGCAGGGTGAAAGGGGCGTAGACGGGGCCGGTGTCGGTCTGCGCGATACCGTCGCCCTGCGCGCCCAGGCGGCTGATCTTCACGATCTCGGTGCTCATGGCTTCCGCCCCGCGAGAAGAAACTCCTTGTTGCCGTCGCCACCGGCAATCGGCGAGGGGACGAGGCCAAGGCTCTGCCAGCCC
>JAPSJG010000569.1 GCA_031178305.1 Sinorhizobium sp. | reverse complement strand
CGCGGCGCTCCCGTGCCGAGGCACAGGGGCGCCGTTTGCCTTCACGAGGTTGCCCGACGATAGAACGCCAGCGACCCGGCAAGCGCCAACAGCGCGCCGCCGCAGATCCGGTCGAGCCAGACGGCACCGGAGTGTTTCAGCAACCGGACAGCTTGTGACCCCACAAGGGCGTAGCCGAACATCACCAGGAAATCGATCGAGGCGAAGACGAAGGCAAGCACGGCATATTGCGGCGTTTGCGGCAATCCGGGATCGATGAACTGCGGCAGGAAAGCGGAAAAGAAGAGATAGCCCTTGGGATTGGTGACGGCGACCAGGAAGCTCTTCAGGTAGATCGCGCGCGATGTGCTCGCCGATGCGTCCGGCGTTCCAGCCGCAACGTCGAGGGTGCCCTTGGAGCGCAGCAGCATGACGCCCAGAAACGCGAGATAAGCGGCGCCCATCCACTTGACCACCGTAAACCAGAATTCCGATGCGGCCAGCAGCGTGCCAAGGCCAAGCGCCACGGCGCCGATCAGGACGAAATCAGACAGAACTGCGCCGGCCATGCCTGCCGTCGCCTTTTTCACGCCATGGCGCGAGCCATTAGTGAGCGCGAGGAGAACCGTGGGGCCTGGCGTCGCGATGCCGATAAAGGCGACGAGTGCGAATGCGAAAAGAGTGAGGTCGCTCATGACATGCTCCCTTGTGGAGCCCAGTCGTCCCACAACTTTCAGGCGCTCGCAAGCGGCCTGACGGCGTTGATCAGACGCACCCGTTTGACAGGCCGCTCGGCTTCTCCTATGGATGCGGCGGGCGAGGGCCCCTGCCGTCCGCGAGCATCAAGCTTTGGTGAAGTCCCTCTCTTTCGACACGGTCACGCTTCAGGCATGCGAACCGATGGCAATGCGGACCCCATCCAGACAGCGCATGCCGCAGCAGGAGACCCTGTCATGACGCATGGATCGCGGACGCTTCCATTACTCGACATATTGAAAGATCAGGCGAGGCACTTGCGTGCCCTGCTCGCCGCCGCAGGCAATGAGATCGGGCATTCGAAATCGCTAGAACTGCTTGCCGCCCAGTACGGCTATCGCGACTGGAACACGCTTCACGCCGCTGCCGGCAACCGACCGGTGTACAATCCGAGGATGCTCGGCTCTCGGGTGAGGGGCCATTATCTCGGCCAGGCCTTCGAAGGCGAGATTATCTCTGCCCAGGCTTTGACGGCGCAGCCGGGTCGCTATCGCTTGACGTTCCGGTTTGACGAGCCGGTCGACGCCGTGACCTTTGAGAGCTTTTCAGCTTTCCGCCGCCGGGTGACCGCGACCGTCGACGAAACCGGAAGGACGGTCGAGCGAACCTCGAACGGCCGGCCGCATCTGGAACTCGAGTGGTAGCGGGTGAGGGACAGGTGGATCAGGCGATCGTCTGATCTACCTCCGCCGCCGGGTATCCTGTCCACGCGGTGGTGCGCGCCAGGGCTGTGAGCGCGCCGGCAATATCAGCAGGCCATTCGTCACCATTACCCCGCAATATCCACCACTCCACAATCTCCCGCGGCGGAACCGAAAGCAAGCTGGCGACCATTCCTGTTCCAGGCCATGGCGGTGATGGCGCCCTTGCCGGGGCGACGCAGCAGCACTTCCTTGCTGTCGGCAAATCGCGCGGCGATTATCATGCCGTCCTCATAGCCGATCGCAACAATCTCCTCAGCCGGGTGGCATGCGACCGCCGTCACCATGATGTTGCCGCGGGTGCCGAGTTCGAGCG
This sequence comes from Sinorhizobium sp., assembly GCA_031178305.1. Lineage (GTDB taxonomy): Bacteria > Pseudomonadota > Alphaproteobacteria > Rhizobiales > Rhizobiaceae > Sinorhizobium. The sequence goes on along the minus strand of JAPSJG010000569.1, from coordinate 100 downwards.
GCGCCTTGCCCATCGGCCCGTCCTTGCCCTGGAAGGGCCAAACGATCGCCGCCGGCGCGCCGGATGAAGCGAGCCACTTGCCCTTGGCGGACCAGGAAAG
>JAPSJG010000568.1 GCA_031178305.1 Sinorhizobium sp. | reverse complement strand
GTGCTGCGCGCCTGGGGGTTCGATTACGTCACCTGCCTCGTTTGGGATAAATCGCGTATCGGCATGGGCCGATGGGTGCGGGACCGGCACGAGATCCTGCTCCTCGGAAAACGCGGAAATTTCCCGGCGCCGATCCCTGGCACGCAGAGCGCGTCGGTCCATGCCGAGGTGAAGGGCGAGCACTCGGCCAAGCCCGTCTATTTCGCCGAGATGATCGAGAGGCTCTATCCGGACCTGCCGAAGCTGGAGCTGTTCCAGCGGCGGGAGAGCCTTGTGGCCGGCGACGCTCGGCTGAACGGCAACTGGTCGTTCTGGGGCAACCAGGCGGGCGTGCCGAAAGGCGAGGAGCAATCCTCCGAGCAGGATGCCCGGGACGGGCGCGCCTGCGTGACCAAGGAAGAACTAGCGGAGTTCAAGGCGCTGGGGGCGGTGGACGGCGGATGCATGGGCGGCGGTCCGCTGCTCGATGAGATGATCGCTCTCGGTTTGGTCTGGCCTTCCAATCCACCGGAACTGACGGTCGGCGGGGCCAAGCGCCTGCGGGACCTCGAAGCCAGAGTTAAGCGGGCGTCGGACGGGGACGCCGTGAGATGCGCGAAAAGTGAGGAAGCATGATCAGCATCCTCGCCATTCGACCCTCCGTCGACGTGATGAACGCGTTCGACGCTCTGCCGAGGGATTTGCGCGAAGCGATCGCCTCGGCGCCATTTGCCTTCGATCCGGAAGAGATCGGCCAGCGCCTTGCCCGCGGCAGGTCGTCCGGCTCAGTCGTCCGTGAGATCGAGCGGGTCAGCGGGGGTGCGGCGTGACGCAGCTCCTCCCCATCATCGAAGAACTCGCCGATGCGCCGGACCATGCTGCGCGGGCGCGATGGCTGCTCGAAGCGCCGCTTGCGGTGATCATTCGCGACCAGGTGACCATCCACCGGCTGCTCTCCGCGGCCGGTTTTCACGAAGGCCTAGCCTACTTCGCAGCCGAGATCGCGGCGCTTTCCGCGACGCGCGGTCGGGACGGGCTCGCGCCGAGCACGATCCGCATGACGCGGGAATACGCCCGCATCGGAATTCAGATCATTGCGCGCGGGGGCGCGGAGGAGGGGGCAAGGTATGTTCAGAACTGATCTTTTCAGCGAGACCAGCACCGATGCGCTGATGGCCTCGGCCTACATCGGCGCTCCACTCATAATCGACAGCTTTGCCGGCGGCGGCGGTGCTTCGACCGGCATCGAAATGGCGCTCGGGCGCTCGCCTGACATTGCCATCAACCACAATGCCGACGCGCTGGCGCTCCATGCGGCAAACCACCCCGAGACGCATCACCTTTCCGAGAACGTCTACCGCGTCGACCCGCTCGATCACCTTAAGGGCAAGCACATCGGCCTCGCCTGGTTCTCGCCGGATTGCAAGCATTTCTCGAAGGCCAAAGGCGGCAAGCCGGTCGAACGCAACATTCGCGATCTGTGCTGGATCATTCCCGGATGGATCGAGCGCATCCAGAAGAGCGGCGGCCGCGTCGACGTCGTGATCATGGAGAACGTCGAGGAGTTCAAGGATTACGGGCCGCTGATCCAGACCGATCGCGGACTAATGCCGGATCCCGAGCGCCGCGGTGAGAATTTCGAGAAGTGGTGCAAAAAGCTTCGCCGACTCGGTGGCAGGATCGAGTTTCGCGAGCTGCGTGCCTGCGACTATGGCGCTCCGACGATCCGCAAGCGTCTGTTCGTGATCATCCGTTTCGACGGCCAACCGATCTCATGGCCTGAGCCGACGCACGGGAGCCCGAGCGACCCCGACGTGATCGCCGGCAAGAAACTACCGTGGCGCACGGCTGCGGAATGCATCGACTGGTCGCTGGCTTGCC
>JAPSJG010000155.1 GCA_031178305.1 Sinorhizobium sp. | reverse complement strand
GGGTCATCTTCACCGCCCCGGTCCCGGTCGTCGGATCCGGATATTCGTCGGCAACGATCGGAATGCGCCGGCCGACGATCGGCAGAATGACGTGCTTGCCGACGATGCCCTTGTAGCGCGCGTCATCCGGGTGAACCGCCACGCCGGTGTCGCCGAGCATGGTTTCCGGGCGCGTCGTCGCAACGACCAGATAGTCTCGCGTCTCCCATTCGGCGGGATTGCCATCTTCGTCGAAGGCGATCGGATGCTGGTAGGTGACGCCCTCTTCGAGCGGATAGCGCAGGTGCCACAGATTGCCGTTGACCTCGACCTGCTCCACCTCGATGTCCGAAATCGCCGTCTGCAGCTTCGGATCCCAGTTGACGAGGCGCTTGTCGCGATAGATCAGCCCCTCCTTATAGAGGGTGACGAACACCTCGATCACGGCCTCGGAAAGCCCCTCATCCATCGTGAAGCGTTCGCGCGACCAGTCGCAGGAGGCGCCGAGCCGCTTCAACTGATTGAAGATCTGCCCGCCTGATTCGGCCTTCCACTCCCAGACTTTCTCGACGAAAGCTTCTCGGCCCATCTGCCGGCGGTGCTGCTGGGTTTCCATCAGTTTCCGCTCGACGACCATCTGCGTCGCGATGCCGGCATGGTCCATGCCCGGCTGCCAGAGCACGTCCTTGCCGCGCATGCGCTCGAAGCGGACCAGAACGTCCTGCAGCGTATTGTTGAGCGCGTGGCCCATGTGAAGCGAACCGGTGACGTTCGGCGGCGGGATTACGATGCAGAAGGGCTCTGCGCCCGGCTTTGCGCCCGCGCCGGCACGAAACGCGTTTTCATCGTCCCACTTCCTCGCGATGCGCGGGTCGACGGAGGCGGAATCGTAGGTCTTGTCAAGCATTCTGTGGGGGCCGCTTTTGGAGATTGATGTCAGCGTTCTGTAAACCGGATGGGCCGGCGCAAGTCAACACAAGCGGGCAAAAAGGCGGCGCCCGGCACGCGGCCTTCATCATCTCGCTACTGCATGTTTCCTTAAATCGGAACTGATTTAAATATAAACATGCAGCAATTGAAAATGCTGCAGCGACCTTTGTGCGCCTGAAAAGACACGTGGCGCTGCAGAGGGGTGGCTGACGGCCGAACGCGGCCCGGATGTTTCTAGCGCCTGGGACCGCGCGCGACGCGCTCGATTTCCTCGCGCACCAGTCTCTCCACCAACGTCGGCAGATTGTCGTCGAGCCACTCCTGGAGCATCGGACGAAGCATGGCTTCGGCGATCTCGTCGAAGGAGCGCCTCGGCCCCTGTTCCACCGCATGCGCCAGATCATCGAAGGCGCGCGCAACCTGCCGGCCGACGGACGGCGACACAATGGCGCCCCCTTCCTTCACCGCCTCTCCGGCCACGTTGGCAATTGCCGCCTGCGCCGTCGTCGACTGTTCGGGCAGCTCGGCTGTCGTCGCAGTCGCCGGCTCCGCAGCATTACCAGGCAACACGGCAGCACTGGGCGCCGCGTCAGAGACCACGCTCGCCGCAGAGCCGGCGGCAGAGGCCACTGCCGCCATGCGCGACGTCACCACGGGACTGCTCTGCATTGGGTTCTCCTCCTCGCGCTCACGTGCTGCGTAAGTTGCCGCGTGGCGCTCGGACGCCGCTCGCACACGAGCCGCCACATCGGCGAGGGAGAGCGGCGACGGCGCCGTTCCCGCGGCAGCCGGGCCAGAAAGGGTTTCGTCGGCTGGAATGGCCGAGGGCCGCTCCGCCGGCATGATGTCCACTTGCGAAGAACGGAACCCGGCCGTCTCGATCTCCGAGTCGATCGTGAGCTCAATCTCGTCCTCGGTCGGTTCTTCGAAAGTTTGTCGAGCGGAGGATGCGCCTGGCCCCGTCTCATTGCTCTCGATGATCTTGCGAATGGATGCCAGAATCTCATCCATCGAAGGTTCTCGTGCGACGTTGAGCTGTGCCATTTCAATCCTCGTTTGCTCTGCGGTCGGGCACAGGTCGCAGCGCCTGCATGCCGATTCCGCACAAACCTTAGGTGACTTCACGGGTGAAACAAACGCCGCGAATCAACCTTGGAAATTCTTGCACAGATTTGTTTTTTGCGGCAGAGGCCGGCTTAGCTGTTGGAAAGGGCCCGAAGCAAAACGCCCCACATTCACAACGAATGTGAGGCGTTTCGAGATCTGCTTCTGTCGATGTAATCAAGCAATCCTTAAGCGAGATCGCATCAGCGCCCGTCGACGGTGCGCAAGCCGAACCACTTGTCCTTGACGGCTTCGTAGTGCTCTTCGGGACGGTATTCCGCCACCTGCAGTCCCTGCACCTTGACGGTCAGCTTGCCCGTTGCCGCAAGCAGGGCATAGCTCGCAACGACGGCATCCCGCTGTGCGCCAGCGAGTGACTCCCGCGCGATCAGCACGTCCTGCTGCGCGTCGAGCACATCAAGGGTCGTGCGCTGACCGACCTTCCGTTCCTCCACGACACCTTCGAGCGCCAGATTGGCGGCGGAGATCTGCGACCGGCTGGCGGTGATGCGGGCGAGCGCCGATTCGAGCTGGGCATGCGCGGAGACGACCGTCTGCTGCACCTCAGCGCGCGCCGAATCGACGAGGATGCGCTGCTGGCCCAGCCGTTCCTTGGCCTGGCGGATCTGGCCGTATTCAGCGCCGCCCTGATAGATCGGCACTTCGAGGCGCGCCGTGATGCTGGCGGTCGTGTTGTCTGCGTTCACATTGCCTGTGTTCCGGGTAACCGCACCCTGAAGGACGACGCCCGGCAACATCGTGCCTTCGGCCGACTTGACCTGGAAGCCCGCCGAATCGACCGAATATTGTGCCGCCAGGATCTGCGGATTCTCGCGCAGGCCCGTGGCAACGGCTTGATCGAGCGATCTCGGCATGCCCCTGGTCGCTGGCCCGGTCTGCCTGATCGCCGTGGGGGCCGCACCGACGATCTGGACATAGACCGCTTCGCTCTGCTTCAACTGCGCGACGGCGGCAACGAGCAGCGACTGCGCGTTTGCCAATTCCGATTGCGCTTGGCTCACATCCGTACGGGTGCCTTCGCCCACGTCAAGGCGCGCCTCGGCGGCATTCAGCTGTTCCCGGAGGAAGGCCAGGTTCTGTCGTCGAATGGAGACAATCTGCTGGTCGCGGGCGATATTCGCATAGGACTGCGCAGCCGACAGGAGGATCTGGATCTCATTGGCCTTCAATGTCTCCCGGCTCGAGAAAACATTCGACTCGGCCGCCCTGACATTGTTCAGGGTCTGAAACCCATCGAAGATCGTCTGGGTGATCGAGATGCCGACCTGGCCGCTATGAAGGTCGCGCGTGCCTGTCGCCTCGCTGTCGACCCGCGACAGCGTCCCGGTCGCCGTGGCGGAAACCTGCGGCCGATAGCCCGCTTTTGCGATTGGAACCCCCTCGTCGGTTGCCCTGAGGCCGGCGCGAGCCGCGTTCAGGTCCGGGTTGTTCGCATAGGCCTTGGCCATTGCCCCGAAGATCGTCTCGGCGGATACGGCGTGCGGCGCAAGCAACAGGCTGGTTGAAACAGCCGCCCACAACGCTGTTTTGCGAACAAACGACACGATCTTACCTCCGATCAGTCGGACGGCATTGCCGCCCGCAAGTTAGTAGCAAGCCCCTACCAGGTTAATTCGCTCAACCAAGAATGGCACGCAGCGCCACGCATCGGCGGGCAAATCACCGCTTCTTGCTCTTTGAACCTCGGATTCGGTTTTGCGACAACTGTGCACCACCACTCCACCCAGGCATTTCAAAAAGAAACAGGCAATACGTTGCCAATCAGCAACATCGATTTTCTTGCGTCTATAACACATGCTGAGGCCCCTTAACGGGAGGAGCCTCAGAAAACAAACGACTGCTCACGACGAAAACCGGGCAGAGGCTTCACGGATGTATTGAAATCGGGCCTCTCGGACGTCCGTCCCGATTCGCGCATGTAAAGTTTCGCACGGGAGGCGTTACCAAAACCTTCAACGACCACCAGGCGCCCGCCGTCGCGAAGCTGCTCGAACAAGGCGGCTGGAATCGTCTCTACTGCACCATTGATGAAAATCACGTCGTAAGGCGCTTCGGCGGGATATCCCTTCGTCAGATCGCCGGTAACAACCGCAATGTTGTCGTAGCCAAGCTGCGCTAGAGTCTCCGTTGCCTTCGCGGCCAGCGACTCATCGCTTTCGAGCGCCACCACGGAACTGGCGAGGAGTGACAGCAAGGCCGAAGCGTAACCGGTGCCGCATCCGATCTCCAGAACAACGTCGGACTTCGAAACCTGCGCAAGCTGCAACAGTTTCGCGAGCGGAGACGGTTCCATCAGGTAACGCGGCTCGGCGCAGCCAACGAGCTGAATGTCCGCATCGATATAGGCGAGTTCTCTCATCTTCGCGGGGACGAACTCTTCGCGCGGCACGGTAAGGAAGGCGGACAGGACAGAGTGGGACGTCACATCCGTCGTGCGGATCTGATTGTCCACCATCTTAATGCGCGCTGCTTCGAAGTTCATCATACTGCCTCGTGTCCCGTGGGCGCGGCGCCATTGGCGGACCGACCGCGCGATCTTCATGCATTAAGCTCATAATTCGCCGCACCGCCGGTTTCAAGCGACCGTGGTATTTCGGCGTAGAAAAAGGAACGCGCCGGCCGTCAACGGCAGGCGGCTGAAGGATCGGGGGAGCGGAAGCTGCAGACGCGGTCAGCGGGCCGGCGCCGCATCGAGTCCGACGAGCGCAATTTTGCTATAGCCGCCCCCCTGGATGAGGTTCATCACGCCCATTAAGTCGCCATAGTCGACGAGGCGGTCCGCACGGAGCAGCACGCGCGTTTCCTTGTTGCCGTTCGTGATCCTTTCGAGCTCGGAGGAGAACGCCTCGCGGGCCGTCTCCTCGTTGCCGATCGCAAGCGTCAGATCCGCTTTCAAGGTAACGAAGACCGGCTTGCCGTCGCGAGGTGTCGGCTTGGCCACCGATTGCGGCAAGTCGACCTTCATATCGACGGTCGCAAGCGGTGCGGCGACCATGAAGATGATCAGCAGCACGAGCATCACGTCGATGAAAGGGGTGACGTTGATCTCGCTGTTCTCGTCGAGTTCACCGCTCTCTTCGGAAAGTCTCCCCGCCATGGCCGTCACCCAACTCTGGCGATCGAGGCGTCGGCAGCGTGGGCGTAACCCTCCGGGCGACGCGGCTGCCTCCTTTGAACGTGGCGGTGATCGAGATCGCGGCTCACCAAACGCTCGACGGCCGCCGCGGCGTCTGCCAACATGAGCTTATAGGCGCCTACGGAGCGGGCAAGGTAATTATAGATAACCACCGCGGGAATGGCCGCGACAAGACCGATTGCGGTTGCCAGCAGCGCCTCGGCGATACCGGGGGCGACGATCGCCAGATTGGTCGTCTGCGCCTTGCTGATGCCGATGAAGGAATTCATGATCCCCCAGACGGTCCCGAAAAGGCCCACAAAGGGTCCGACGGAGCCGATAGACGCGAGAATGCCCGTGCCGGCGCTCATCCGCTTTCCAGCGCGAACTTCGATGCGGCTTAGCAGCGACGACACGCGCTCCTTGACGCCGGTCGCCGGTGCGTGATCCAGCACCACCTCCGAGCGGACCATTTCGTCGCCTGCGGCAGCGACCATATCCGCGGCGACGCCGCCTTTGCGGCCGAGTTTCACTTCGGTTTCCGCCAGCCCGTTTGCCGTGCTCAGGACTACTACAGCTCGCCTCATACGCGATTTTGCACTCGCGAGTTCCAGGCTCTTCACGAGGAAGATCGCCCAGCTAACGACAGAAGCCGCCGCCAGGGCGATCATCACTGCCTTAACGACGATGTCGGCGGCCAGGAACATGCCGACTGGAGAAAGGTCGTGCGGCAGGACCGGACCTGTTCCTGTCGGCGCTCCGTTACCGGCGGGTTGCGGCGTCTCGGCAGAAGCCGCGGCCGATTGGTCGGCGACCGGCACATCGGGGGCCGGTGCGGCGGATAGTGCCGGCTGTTCAGCGCCCGGCGCGGACGGAACCGGCTGCACCGTCTGCGCAAATCCCGTCGCGGCGGGGCCGGCCAGGAAAGCGGCAAGCGTGGCTGCGATCAAGACTTTCAACATCGACCGGGTCCGCTTCGACATCTCATTCCTCATAATGTCTGCGCTTGCGCGACAGTCGCGGGCGCAAGCGCAATCAAATTCAACAATTCGCAAGCGGGATGCAGGCGAAAAACCGCACGCACCCCCCTCACCTTGAAATCTGCAGGCGAAGCCATTGGCACACTCCTACGACAAACCGCGGGCCGATGACAAGGATTTCTGGAGTATCTTAATCAAGAATAGTGGCGAGGCAGCGCCCAGTGGTGCGCAGGCGCTCTTCCTGGCACGGGATGAGGAAAAAGTATGCGCGGTTTCCACCCGCATCCCGCGCAAGCGTGGTCAGAATCGATAATGATTTGAGGTCGAACCGACCTAAAATCATCGTGATCTAAAGCCGAGGCGCCGGCTGCTCGGACGAGAAGGTGCCACTGCGCCAATCGTAACGGCGGTGGCGCTGCCACGGCCGCTCTGTCGACCGGAACGCCGTGACGGCGCGCATGCGCGGCAGCTCGCCCGGTCGGGCGTGATCGGCATAGATTTCGACGGCACCGCTTCGCCGCAACGCTTCACCCGTAACGATGAGTGCACGATTTGAAGCACAGGCAGGTAGTGGCCGCCGTGTTGCGGCGACCACCAGATCGGCACGCCCGCACAAAGCCGGGAAGAGCTCCTGCGCATCGATGACGACAACCGCCCAGCCTTCACGGCTGCGCCCGGCGCACCACGCATTCTCCCGGCAACGAAAGGCGCCGGGCGTTGCCGCCGCCAGGGCGGCCACCGCTTCGGCGGCGACCGCCGGAGTACCGCCGGCCTCGGAAGCCAGCTCGACCGGCGGCATGTGCCGGTCGAGGGCGAGTGCTCGCTGCCATTGCGAAAAGATGAAATCAGATGGCCGCGGCCGGTTCGTCGCAATCGCCTCTTCGGAGACGAGGCCAACCAGTCGTCCATCCTCCGAAATCGCGATCGACGGGCGCTCGGCCTGACGTTCCAGCGCGATGGCCGTCCCACCCAGCAGGATCAGCCCGACACCCACAAGCGCCAGACGGGTTCTGAGCACGCAAAGGAGCACACCACCGGAAGCAATCGAAACGAAGCCGAAGTCGCCGACGCGGCCAGTGGTCCAGTCGCCATCGAGTGCCGCAACATAGCGCGCGACGGCAAGCATCCACTCCAGCCCCTGCCCCATCACCATCAAAGGGTAATGGTCGAGCCCGAAGGGCATGAGCAACATGGCGAAGAGGCCGAACGGCATGATGAGGACGCCGATCAACGGCGTTGCGGCGATGTTCGCCGCCAATCCGTAGGCCGGCAACCTCTGGAAATGGGAAGCGGCATAGATGGCGGTGGCCAATCCGCCGATGAGCGATGTGGCAACGGTGCCAGCGGCAAGGTTGCCGGCCTGTCCCAGTGCCGATCGGGACGACCTCCGTTCCTGCTGGTCCTTGCCGCGGTGATCGCGCCAGCGTGCGTACCCCGCAACCAGGGCCAGAGTCGCTGCAAATGACATCTGAAATCCAGGCCCGGCGACCGAAGATGGCGCCCAGGCAATGATAATGAGCGCAGCAAGCGCCACGTTGCGCAGGCTGATCGACACACGATCGAAGAAAACGGCGAGAAGCATGATCGAAATCATGATCCAGGAGCGCAGCGCGGAAACGGCCCCGCCAGAGATCAAGATATACAGGAAGACCATGATCAGCGCCCCGGCGGCCGCAATCTTCTTGATCGCCAGCTTTTCCGCAAGACCCGGCATCAAGCTCAAAATCGTCCGCGCGCCTACAAGGAACGTACCTGCGGCAAGCACCATGTTGAGCCCGGAAATGGCAAGCACGTGCGAGAGCCCCGCTGAACGCAGGACCTCGACGGTCTCACGACTGATGGCGCGCTCTTCATCTGTGACGAGGGCTGCCGCCATCGCACCCGCATCGCCGCCAATGGTCGTCCGAATCCGAGTGCCGACAGCTTCGCGCACCGCGGTGAGATAAGCGACCGCCCGTGTCGAGAGGGACATCTCGGACGCTGGGCCAACCTCCGCCCCGGGTGCCCGCGGAGCGCCGTAGAAGAACCCCACCGCACCAATGCCTCTGTAATAAGCGTCGAAGGCGAAGTCATTGAG
>JAPSJG010000567.1 GCA_031178305.1 Sinorhizobium sp. | reverse complement strand
AACTGGACCGCTGGATGGCCGACTGCATCAAGAAGCTCGTTCGCCTGCTGTGTCGTGCAGAGCACGTCGCTTTCGAAGCGGTTGAGCGGCTCGACCGCAAGGGTGACGCCGAGCATCGCCGCGTGGTCGCCGGCCTCCTTCAGTCCGGCGACCGAGCGCGCCTTTCGGGCAAGGCGTTCCTCCTCCGCGACCGGCTGTGGCGGTCGTCCCGCGAAGACGAGGGGATTGCCTGTCAGCGGACCCCCGACGATCTTGGCGCCAAGCGCAACGGCGCAGTCGGCGGCGTATTTCAGGTAGTCGATGCCGGCGCGGCGGGCAGCGGGGTCGTCGGAGGAAAGATTGCGCTTTAGGTTCACGCGCGCGGCCAGCACAACGCAGAGTTCGGCCGCTTCCAGGGCCTTGCGGGTCTCCGCAAGATCGAGTTCGCCGGGCTCGGGCACCAGGAGCTCGACGAAGTCGTAACCGAGCCTGCGCATCTCGTGGAGAAGCGGAAAGTGTTCGGCCGTGAAGGGCCGCGCATATTGCATGGAGATCAACCCGACGGGGTTCATTGCCTGTCCTCTTTGCATCAGTGTCACCCCTTCACTGCGCCCTGCGTCAGTCCGCTGATCAGGCGGCGCTGGACGAGGAGGAAGAGTATCGTGGCCGGCATGGCGCCAACCACCGCGCCGGCGGCGAGAAGGCCCCATTCGATCTGGTATTCACCGATCAGCGTCTGGATGGCGACGGTGACGGGACGCACATTGCGGCCGCCGAGCGTCAAGGCGTAGAGATATTCGTTCCAGGCGGTGATGAAGATGTAGATGCCGGTTGAGATGATGCCGGGCATGGTGAGCGGCAGTACCACCCGGCGGAGTGCTGTCAGCCGCGAGCAGCCGTCGATCATCGCCGCCTCGTCGAGACTCTTCGGAATCGCGCCGACATAGCTCGTCAGCATCCATACGGCGAAGGGAATGGCGACCGTCGCATTGGCAAGCACGAGGCCGAAATGCGTGTCGAGAATGCCAGCCTTCCGCATAAGGACGAAGAGCGGCAGGATAAGCAGCACGACAGGGAACATGTTGATCAGCAGGAACTGCAGCATCAGCAGCTTGCGGCCCGCGAAACGGAAGCGTGAGAAGGCATAGGCGGCGGTCACGGCGACCGCCAGTCCGAGCACGACAGTTCCGCAGGCGATGATCAGACTGTCCAGCATGTTGTCGAGAAAGGACGTCTGCCGCAGAAGCCGCGCATAATTGTCGATGCTCCAGCCGGCGGGCGAAATCGAGACGCCGGTGGCGTTGAGCGTTGCCGTTGGCGTGAGTGAGGTCAGGACCATCCAGGCGAAGGGGCCCATCGCGAAGAGCACGATTAGGAGCACCGGCAGGTCCGTGGTGAGGATGCGGCGTATGGTGCCTGGCCTGTTCATCGTTCTACCTCGCGCATGGTACGGGCCAGATAGATGGCAACGATCGCCCCCAGCAGGATCGTAAAGGTCACCGCGATCGCGGTGCCGTAGCCGAAGTCGAGGTTCTGTCGAGCGCGGATGAAGGCATAGAGCGGCAGCGTGTGGGTGGCGTAACCCGGTCCGCCTCCGGTCATGACGAAGATCACGTCCATAGAATTGGCGACCCAGATAACGCGGAGCAGGCCCGCTGTCGCAAGCACCGGTGCGATACCCGGCAGGGTAATGTGGACGAATTTTCGCCATGGCGTCGCCCCGTCGATGGAGGCGGCCTCATAATGGCTCTTCGGAATCCCCTGGAGCCCGGCAAGGATCATCACGGCGAAGAAGGGAAAGCCCTGCCAGGTGAGCGTCGCTATGATCGCGTAAAGCGCGAGGTCGGGATCGGCAAGCCAAGGCACCGCGGACTGCACGATGGAGA
>JAPSJG010000154.1 GCA_031178305.1 Sinorhizobium sp. | reverse complement strand
CCCAAGGAGGAAACATGGCCAAGAAGAAAGTCGCAATGCTGACGGCAGGGGGGCTCGCGCCTTGCCTTTCATCCGCTGTTGGCGGGTTGATCGAACGCTATACGGACATCGCGCCCGATTACGAGCTCGTCGCTTACCGCTCCGGTTATCAGGGCCTGCTTCTGGCCGACCGCATCGAGATCACCAAGGAGATGCGCGAGAAGGCACATATTCTCCATCGCCACGGCGGCTCGCCGATCGGCAATAGCCGCGTCAAGCTCACCAATGCTGCCGATTGCGTCAAGCGCGGGCTCGTCAAAGAAGGCGAAAACCCCCTTCTGGTCGCAGCCGAGAGGCTTGCGGCCGACGGCATTAGCATCCTGCACACGATCGGCGGCGACGATACCAATACGACGGCGGCCGATCTTGCCGCCTATCTCGGCGCCAACGGCTACGACCTGACGGTTGTCGGATTGCCGAAGACGGTCGACAACGACGTGGTGCCGATCCGCCAGACGCTCGGGGCCTGGACGGCCGCCGAACACGGCGCACGCTTCTTCGATCATGTGAGCAACGAGCAGAGCGCGGCACCCCGCACCCTCGTCGTCCACGAGGTGATGGGCCGCCATTGCGGCTGGCTCACGGCCGCGACGGCGCGTGCCTACATCCAGATGGCCGGGAGCAAGGAATATGTCGACGGCTTCATAATGAATGCGCAGTTGAAGAACATCGACGGCGTTTACCTGCCGGAGATGAAGTTCGACCTCGAAGCGGAGGCTGAACGCCTGCGGCAGGTTATGGACCGCGCCGGCTTCGTTACGCTGTTCGTCAGTGAAGGCGCCTGCCTCGACGCGATCGTCGCCGAGCGTGAGGCCGCCGGCGAGACGATCAAGCGCGACGCCTTCGGCCATGTGAAGATCGACACGATCAATGTCGGCAACTGGTTCTCCAAGCAGTTTGCAGCGCTGCTCGGCGCGGAACGGTCGATGGTGCAGAAATCCGGCTATTACGCCCGCTCCGCTCCCGCGAACGGCGACGATCTGCGGCTGATCCAGAGCATGGTGGATCTCGCGGTCGAAAGCGCCCTCAACAAAGTTTCCGGCGTCACCGGCCACGACGAGGACCAGGGCGGCCGCCTGCGCACCATCGAGTTCCCCCGCATCAAGGGCGGCAAGCATTTCGACACCTCAGTGAAGTGGTTCGGCGAGGTGATGGATGCAATCGGCCAGAAATGGCAGCCTGTGGATTAGTCCACCGTTCGGTGATGCCCCTCACGCTCACCCATCTCCCCGCCTGCGACCGCCTGCGGGGAGATGGGATGGCCGGCGTAAGATGCTGACGCTGACGGTGTCACCTCGACCCGCTTTGCCGCGCGGCGCTATAGGGTGAAGGGCAGCTCACGCCAGCAAATGCGAAAGCCGCGCCGCGCCAAAATCATCCACCCTTGTTGCCGCAACCGCCGGCATAGGTTAAGGGAGATTCAAGCGCAGCGATTGGCAGCCGCTGATTTGTGAGGGGCTATGGGGCCCGGAAGCACGAAAGTGACAGCATGGCGAAGATCCGTATCCCCCTTTCGAAACAAACACTTGCGGCCACTGCACTGGTATCTCTCGCAATTGCCTCCGGGTGCTCCACGGTTGAGCGTACGTCGCTCGAAGAATTGACCGCCGTGCAGACTGTTATCCCTACCGCAAAGCCGGGAACGGAAATGGCGGCCTATACACTGCCGGCACAGGCTGGCACGGCGGCTGAAGCTTCGGCCGCGCTCACCTCTGAGGCAAAGCAGCCGGCGACCGAATCACCGACGGCGCTAGCGGCCGCCACGGAAGCCAATCCGGCAACGGACGCGACGCTCGCCTTTGCCGCAGCCCAGACGGCAGCCGTACCGACGGCAAAGCCCGCGCAGGCCCTGGAGGTGGCAATGGCAGGCGCCGCGCCAGCGCCAGCCGTCGACAACGATCCGACAAGCGCCGAGCCGACCGGCCCGGTCCTCGGTATCGCCGCCGCATGGGAATCGGATTTCGACACGGGCGAACCGGTCGGCCTCGAAATGCTTGTCGCCAAGCGCATGATCGTTCCGGCCGAGCGCCCGAAGACGAGCGTCATCGGCTCAGCGGTCGGGGTGGTCGCGGAGATCATTCCCGATTCGCTGAAGCTCACCAAAACGCCGACAAGCTCCCGGCCGGAGCTCGACCGGCTGATCAAACAGTATGCGGAACTCAACGGGCTTCCACTCGAACTCGTGCATCGCGTCGTCAAGCGCGAGAGCAATTACAATCCCCACGCCTACAGCAAGGGCAATTACGGACTGATGCAGATCCGCTACAACACCGCCAGGGGTCTCGGCTACGATGGACCGCCCGAGGGCCTATTCGACGCAGAAACGAACCTGAAATATGCGACCAAGTACCTGCGTGGCGCCTGGATGGTTGCCGACAACCAGCACGACGGCGCCGTGAGGCTCTACGCCAGCGGCTATTATTATCACGCCAAGCGCCGTGGCATGCTCAACGAACTCGGCTTGCAGTAAGTTGCGGCCGCCGCCCCTGCTGTATGTGTCTCGAGACCCAAGCGCTCAATCAAGCGCATCAATGATCCGGGCATTCAGCGCCTGCACATTGTAACCGTCGATCCAAGGCGTGAGGCCGAGCCGGATGACGGCGAGACGAAGCGACGGAACTATCATGATCGCTTGCCCGTCATGCCCGAGCATCCAGAAGCTGTCCGCCGGGAAGTTGCCCTCCCTGGCCCCTATTCCATTCGCCTTAAGCCAGACCTGGGCCGAACCGTAATCGCCGCCGGAGGCGCGCGACGGCGTTCGCATGAAGGTCACATAGCCCTCGGGCAGCAGCGCCCTGCCCTTCCAACGTCCCCCGTCCAGCAGGAACTGGGCGAAACGGGCCCAATCCTGTGCCGTCGCATACATGTAGGAAGAGCCAACGAAGGTGCCGCTCGCATCCGTTTCGATCATCGCGCTCGTCATTCCGAGCGGACCGAAGAGTGCCTGTCTTGGATAGGCAAGCGCCGCCGCCGGATCGTCGAACGAACGCATCCAGAGGCGCGACAGAATGCTGCTGGTACCGCTCGAATAGCGGAACTGCAAGCCGGGAGCCGCTTCAAGCGGCTTTGATGCGGCGAAGCCCGCCATGTCGCTTTCGAGAAAGAGCATGCGCGTCACGTCGGTGACGTCTCCGTACTCCTCGTTGAAGGCAAGCCCGCTTTGCATCGCCAGGAGATCGGCCAGCTTGATTTCGGCACGCTCGTCGCCGCTCCATTCCGGCAACAGGTTCTTCTGCTGCGGATCCATGCGCCCCTCGGCGATACGCAAGCCGACGAGCGCCGCCGTGACGGTTTTCGTCATCGACCAGCCGAGCAAGGGGGTGTCGCGACCGAAGCCGGCCCCGTAACTCTCCGCGACCAATCGGCCATCCCGGACGATGGCGATGGCCCGCATGCCGGCACCGGCGAGTGCGGGATCCTCTATGATCGCCTGGATGGCCGGATCGATCTCCGCCCGCCTTCCCTCCGGCCAGTTGCCATCCGTCTGGTGTGTCTTGGGCGCCGCGGCCGTGCCGCCGCTCTCCGCTGTCGGGCTCGCGAGAGCCTGAAAGGCGCCCTCCTGCCCGTTGGTACAGCCGTATCCGGGGCGATAGACGGCGCGACCGGGTGCGGCAAAGCCGAATATGCGCGCCGTGACACTCTGCCCCGCATGGTCCACCGAGACGCTGACGAACTTGAGCAACGGGTGCCCCGGGGCCTGGACGTCCTCGGCAAGGACCTCCTGCGGGTCGCGTTTGGCGAGGAAAACATTGGAACAGGCGATCTTTGCCGCGTATCCGTCGCCGACTTTCAAGAGCTCCGGCGGGAAAAGCGCGAGCCAGCCGACGGCTGCGGCCGCTAGCGCAATGGCCGAGACCCCGAATTTCTTCGACAAGGCCCTCATGCTTCCTCCTGTTTCAACCAACAGGAAATCAGGATTTCGGAGAAAGGAAAAGCCCCGTGGCCCCAACCGGACTCGAGCGGTGATGCACAGCCTCCCGTCATCAAAGTGTAGTCGAGTCGTCTTAGAAGCGGCTCAGACACAAAACTGGATGGCAGAAAATGACCGAACTCGCCCCCGATGCCGGCTTCGGCAGGAAAAATGCGAAGCTGAAGAGCGCACTTCTCCAGCACAGGGCCTTCTCGCTCGCAGGCCTGTCGGAGCGCCTGTTCGGGCTGCTCTTCTCCGGCCTCGTCTATCCCCAGATCTGGGAGGATCCGATCGTCGACATGGAAGCGATGCAGATCCGCCCCGGACACCGGATCGTGACGATCGGCTCCGGCGGCTGCAACGTGCTGACCTATCTTTCTGCCGGTCCGGACCGCATCGACGTCGTCGACCTCAATCCGCATCATGTTGCGCTGAACCGGCTGAAGCTTGCCGCTTTCCGCCACCTGCCGAGCCACAAGGACGTGGTGCGGTTCCTCGCCACCGCCGGCACCCGCTCTAACAACCAGGCCTTCAATCTCTTCATCGCGCCGAGGCTCGACCCGGTGAGCCGCGACTATTGGACCGGCCGCGACTTGACCGGCCGCCGTCGCATTGGGGTCTTCGGCCGGAACATATATCGCACCGGCCTGCTTGGGCGTTTCATCGCCGCCAGCCATATTCTTGCGCGGCTCCACGGCGTCAATCCGGAGGATTTCGTCCAGGCGCGCTCGATGCGCGAGCAGCGTCAGTTCTTCGACGAAAAGCTCGCTCCGCTTTTCGATAGACCGGTCATCCGCTGGTTCACCGGTCGCAAGAGCTCGCTCTTCGGTCTCGGCATTCCGCCCCAGCAGTTCGATGAACTCGCAAGCCTGACCGAGGAGAGGTCGCTCGCGGCTGTCCTGCGCCATCGGCTCGAAAAGCTCACCTGCCATTTTCCGCTTCGCGAAAACTATTTTGCCTGGCAGGCCTTCGCGCGGCGCTATCCGCTGCCGCATGAGGGCGACCTGCCGCCCTACCTGCAGGCTTCGCGATACGAGACGATCCGCAACCATGCCGATCGCGTCATCGTCCATCACGAAAGCTTCACCGAGCTGCTTGCCCGCAAGCCTGCTTCTTCGGTCGACCGCTACGTGTTGCTCGACGCGCAGGACTGGATGAGCGACCGTCAGTTGAACGATCTCTGGAGCGAAATCACCCGCACGGCGGATTCGGGCGCTGTGGTGATCTTCCGCACCGCCGCGGAAGCGAGCATTCTCCCGGAACGCGTATCGCCCGCACTGCTCGACCAGTGGCATTACGACGCCGACACCTCACTGAAGCTCGGCGCCAAGGACCGTTCGGCGATCTACGGCGGCTTCCATCTCTACCGGAAGAAAGCATGAGCGCCGTGCAGGTCGCGCAGAACAATCACGCCCGGCTCATGGACCGGATGTACCGCTATCAACGGTACATCTACGACGCCACCCGGAAATACTATCTGTTCGGGCGCGATACGATGATCCGCGAACTTGCGGCGCCGACCGGCGCCTCAGTGCTGGAAATCGGCTGCGGAACCGGTCGCAACCTCGCCATGATCGGCGATCTCTATCCGGGGGTGCACCTCTTCGGGCTCGACATTTCCGCCGAGATGCTGACAAGTGCCCGCGCCAAGCTCGGCCGGAGAGGCCGGCGGGACGCGACCCTCATCGCCGCCGACGCCACGAATTTCAGCGCCGCCGATTTCGGCGAAAGCGGTTTCGAGCGCATCGTCATTTCCTATGCACTGTCGATGATTCCCGAATGGGAAAGAGCCATCGATGCGGCAATTGCGGCCCTTAAGCCCGGTGGCTCGCTGCATATCGCCGATTTCGGCCAGCAAGAGGGGTGGCCTGGCGGCTTCCGCAGTCTGCTCCAGGCATGGCTCAGGCGCTTCCACGTCACCCCGCGCGAAATGCTCTTCGAGGTCCTCCGTCGGAACGGCGAGCGCCATGGAGCGGCGCTCGAGCTGAAATCCATCGGCAGAGGCTATGCCTGGCTTGCCGTCTACCGCCGGCCGGCTGCGGCCGAATAGGCCGGTTGGCGCGTACCGTCCTGGCCCGCCGTCGCTGCAGGCATGTTTGCAATTATGGCTTGAGCTAACGCATTTTTTACGATGATATGATGAAAAGAGGGGCACGCCTCCCTGGGGGACATCGCAAAAACATGGAAGCCATTGCGTGAGGCAGGATCGTCTTTCGTCTCCAAACGGAACCCCCATGCGCCGGCTTCTTCTTCTGGCCCTGCTGCCAATTGCTACCCTTCTCTCCGCCTGCTCGTCCACCGATTACGACCTCGTGAATACGGCCTCCATACCGCCGCGTTTCCACGATACCGATCCGCAGGACTTCGGCGATCGTACCCCGCACCGCCACAGCATTCACGGGATCGACATCTCGAAGTGGAATGGCAATATCGATTGGCCGAAGGTCAAGAATTCCGGCGTGTCCTTTGCCTTCATCAAGGCCACCGAGGGCAAGGATCGGCTCGATGCCCGCTTCAATGAATATTGGCCGCAGGCTCGCGCCGCCGGGATAGCCTACGCACCCTACCATTTCTACTATTTCTGCTCGACCGCCGACGCCCAGGCCGACTGGTTCATCGCCAATGTGCCGAAGAGCGCGGTCTATCTGCCGCCGGTGCTCGACGTCGAATGGAACGGCGAATCGAAGACTTGCCGCTATCGGCCCCCGCCGGGGACCGTGCGGGCGGAGATGAAACGGTTCATGGACCGGCTTGAAGCCCATTACGGCAAGCGCCCGATCATCTATACCTCGGTCGACTTCCATCGCGACAATCTCGTCGGCGCATTCAACGACTATCATTTCTGGGTTCGATCCGTCGCCAAGCACCCGACGGACATCTATGTCGACCGCCGCTGGGCCTTCTGGCAGTACACCAGCACCGGCGTCATTCCGGGTATAGGCGGCCATACGGATATCAACGCCTTCGCCGGTTCCGCCAGGAACTGGCAGAAGTGGGTCGCCGCCGTCTCGCAGGCGAGATAGGCGCAGCTTTCTTCATTCCGTCATAATGCTCTGGAAGAGCTTTGGCGGATTTGCTCCAGGACAGATTCGCGACGAGCGGCTGCCTCGACGGTGGCAGGCCATCGAAAGGATTTTAGATGCGCAAGGCCCTTCTCTCCCTTGGACTGCTCGCGCTTGCCAGCACCTCGGCGCTGGCGCAAACCCAAAGCCAGGCCGAGACCAGTGCCCCTGTCGTCTGCGGCGGCGATATCCAGACCTTTCTCGAGGGGGTCAAGGCCGAGGCGGTCGCGCGCGGCGTTCCCGCCGAGGTCGCGAACCGTGCGCTTGCGGGAGCCTCCATCGACCGGAAGGTGTTGAGCCGCGACCGCGCCCAAGGCGTCTTCAAGCAGACCTTCACGGAATTTTCGAAACGTACCGTCAGCAGGGCGAGGCTCGATATCGGCGCGCAGAAGATGCGGGAATATGCCGAGGTCTTCGCCCGCGCAGAACAGGAGTTCGGCGTGCCGGCGCCGGTAATCACGGCCTTTTGGGCGATGGAAACGGATTTCGGCGCGGTCCAGGGCGACTTCAACACGCGCAATGCCCTCGTGACGCTGGCGCATGATTGTCGCCGCCCGGAAATGTTCCGGCCGCAGCTTCTTGCCGCGATCGACATGGTCAAGGACGGCGATCTCGACCCCGAGACGACCACGGGCGCCTGGGCCGGCGAGATCGGCCAGGTACAGATGCTGCCGGAGGATATCATCGCCTATGGCGTCGACGGCGATGGCGACGGCCACGTCAATCTCAAGAAGAGCGCGCCCGATGCTATCCTCACGGCGGCGAGATTCATCCAGAGCCTCGGCTTCAAGGCCGGGCAGCCCTGGATCCAGGAAGTCACCGTTCCCGATCAGCTTCCCTGGGAAAAGACTGGGCTTCGGCCGGGGATGACGGCAGGCGACTGGTTTGCGCTCGGTGTAACGCCGCGCGACGGCAATACCGCCCACAGCGCGCTGGATGCATCCCTGGTGCTGCCGCAGGGCCGCAAGGGCGTCGCCTTTCTCACCTATCCGAACTTCAACATCTATCTCGAATGGAACCAGTCCTTCATCTACACGACCTCTGCCGCCTATTTCGCCACCCGCCTTGGCGGCGCGCCGCCCTATCAGGCCGGCAATCCGGATCCTGGACTGGATGACGTGGAAATGAAGCTGCTGCAGGAAAAACTGCAGGCGCTCGGCCACGACGTCGGCAAGATCGACGGCATTCTCGGCGCCGGCACCCGCACGGCCT
>JAPSJG010000153.1 GCA_031178305.1 Sinorhizobium sp. | reverse complement strand
ATCCGCAACGACGATCCGAGCAACGACGTCAGCGGCAACACGGCGAGCGGCGGGTAGACACCAGCCACGGCTTACACCGCCCCCTATAGCCGGATCACGTAGTCCTTGCGGGTCGTTTCGACAACCTCCCACGTTCCCCGGAATCCCGGCCGCAGCACCATGCTGTCACCGGCCCTCACCTGGACGGACTCGCCTCCGTCCTCGGTCACGATGGAGTGGCCGGAGAGAATGTGGAAGTATTCCCACTCCTCATAGGCGACCAGCCACTTTCCAGGCGTCGCCTCCCAGATGCCGGCATAGAGTCCGCCGGGGGCCTCTTCGAAATTCCAGGTGCGGAACTCGGGGTTGCCGGCAATCAGCCGGTCGGGCGCAGGCGCGCCGATTTCGGCTTCTGCCAAGCTCAGATCGAATTTCAGCATGTGGCTCATGAGGCACCTCTTTGCTACGGCCTACCCTTCCGTCGGCCGCTTCAGATGTAATTCATCGCGTACCTCTGACAACTTTCCAATTGATTTTGCGAGGGAATGTTTTCGACGACCTCTTTCTACGGGTTTTGCGATTTTGGCGCATACCTTGATCCGACGTCGCGACTTCTTCGCATGCGTCGACCGCTGGGTCCTGGCTCGGTGCCAACCAGACCGTTATCAATCAATTGCGAAGCAGTAGAAGAGACCGTCTCCGCCGGTGCTCCTGAATGCCTCGTTCGAGCAGCCGCCTCGGGTCGAATGGGACGAATTCCAGGATTTCGCTGCGGCGGAATCGTCCAGGCCGGTGCGGTCGCTGTGGCCGACGATAGCAGCGCCCTCCGCACCACCCATCGTCCAATTGCCGCACGTTTCCGGTGCGGCGGTTCCATCTGCTGTGGAACCGGTCAGGATGTCGTGGCGGTTCGGAGTATCCCCGCGACCGGGAATGACTTCACCTTTTTCGTTGAGAGCCGTCTGCTTGGTCAGGTTGTTGCCTTCGCTATGAAGCGAGGCGACATCGTCAGCGATCTTCTCGCCCTTGGCATTGTACCAGGGACCTGTCCCGATGCGATCCCTGGCGTTCTCGACATCGGTGGAAAGATAAGCTCTCCAGGTCTTGCCCGTCGAACCAATCGCCGTCGCCAAAGAATTGCAGTAAGCATCGGCACCGGCGAGCCCTCCGAGATCGCCGCCCTTGCCCGGATTTGAGCTAGTGACGAAGAAGCTCATGGAGGTGTCCTGGGCCAGGACCGGCAAGGGCGAACAGGCCAAAGCGGCCGCGAGGAATGCAAGTGTACGTTCCATAGAGTTTCTCCCGCATTGCGTAGGCAAAGCGTAGTGCGGGAACCGATCGGCGTAAAATCGAAATCCTGTGATTTGCAGGCCCTGATGAACCACATCAGGCCTTCGCCAGCGCCTGCTCAAGGTCAGCAATGATGTCGGCCACGTCCTCGATGCCGATCGATAGGCGAACCACATCCGGCCCCGCACCAGCTGCGACCTGTTGCTCCGGCGTCAGCTGCCTATGGGTGGTCGAGGCCGGGTGGATGACGAGCGAGCGCGTGTCGCCGATATTGGCGAGATGCGAGAACATCTCGAGCGCTTCGACGAAGCGCTTGCCCGCCTCGTAGCCGTCCTTGAGCCCGAAGGTGAAGACAGCACCCGCCCCGTTCGGCGAATAGCGCTTCTGCAGCATATGGTTGGGATCCTCCTCGAGTCCGGCATAGCGGACCCAGGCGACCTTCTCATGCGCATTGAGCCATTTCGCGACCGCAAGCGCATTGTCACAGTGACGCTGCATGCGAAGCGGCAGCGTCTCGACCCCCGTCTGGATCATGAAGGCGTTGAAGGGCGAGATGGCCGGCCCGAAATCCCGCAGGCCCAGCACGCGCGCCGCGATCGCGAAGGCAAAATTGCCGAAGGCCTGGTGCAGAACGATGCCGCCATATTCTGGGCGCGGCTCGGACAGAAGCGGATAGTTACCGGACTTCGACCAATCGAAGGTACCGCCGTCGACGAGGATGCCGCCCATGGAATTGCCATGGCCGCCGATGAATTTGGTCAGCGAGTGGACGACGACATCGGCACCATGCTCCAGCGGCCGCACAAGGTAGGGTGTCGCCATCGTATTGTCGACGATGAGCGGCAGTCCGTGCCGGCGCGCGACCTCGGCGAGAGCCGCTATATCGACGAAGATGCCGCCCGGATTGGCGAGGCTTTCAACGAAGATCGCCTTCGTCCGTTCGTCGATCTGCCGCTCGAAACTGTCGGGTTCGGCGGACTCTGCCCAGCGAACCTGCCAGTCGAAGGACTTGAAGGCATGGCCGAACTGGTTGACGGAGCCGCCGTAAAGCTGCCTTGCCGCGACGAAATTGTCGCCCGGGCTCATGATCGTATGGAAGACGAGAAGCTGAGCGGCGTGGCCCGAAGCCACGGCGAGCGCGGCGGTACCGCCTTCAAGTGCGGCAAGCCGCTCCTCCAGCACCGCCTGCGTCGGGTTCATGATGCGGGTGTAGATATTGCCGAATTGCTGGAGGCCGAAGAGCGCCGCGGCGTGGTCCGCATCGTTGAAGACGAAGCTCGTCGTCTGATAGATCGGCGTCGCCCGCGCACCGGTTGTCGGGTCGGGCTGGGCTCCCGCGTGGACGGCGAGCGTGCTGAAGCCGGGTCCGGCTTTCATCATGATTTCCCCCTTCCGTCGATCAGCCGATCAGGCGCGGATATTCGATCGCGGGGCAACGATCCATGACGACCCTGATGCCCGCAGCCTCAGCCCTGGCGGCTGCACTGTCGTCACGAACCGATAATTGCCCCCAGATCACCTTCGGTAAGCGAGGCAGCGCCAGGATTTCGTCGACGAGCCCCGGCAAAGCGGCGGGAGCGCGGAAGACGTCTACCATGTCGATCGGCTCGGCAATATCGCCGAGCCTTGCCACCACCGGCTGCTCGAGAATCGTCCGGCCCCCCTGGCCGGGGTTGACCGGTATGACGCGGTACCCCTTGCGCAGCAGGAAAGCCATCACGCGATGGCTCGGCCTTTCCGGCTTTGGCGAGGCCCCGACGAGGGCGATGGACTTCGTATCGCGCAGGATCTCGGCGAGGTAATGGTCCGGGTATGAGTCGTGGTTCATGCTGTGCGTCCGGGGCTAGATCACGATGATTTTAGGTCGGATAGACCTAAAATCATAAAACGTAATCGATTTTAGGAAATTAGCGCGGGATACGGGCGGGAATCTTTTCCTGGTTCCGCGCTAGATTTCATTGCGCGGATAGTTGGCGCCGCGGCGCAGCAAGTCAACCGAGCCGGTGCGGATCCGCACCGTTTGCTTTCCATTCAATTCCCGATAGCGGAATCCGGTTGCATTTCCCCGAAGGCAAGGCGACAACTTGGCCGACCTTCCGCCCAAGCGCCCACCGAGGTTCATCTTGCCGCTCGATGTCATCGCGCTCGTGCTCTTCGGGGCGCTTCTGCACGCGACCTGGAATGCCCTCGTCAAAGCCGGCTCCGAAAAGTCGCTGGATGCCGCCATGGTGGCGCTCGGCGCCGCGGTCGTGGCGCTGCCTTTCCTCCCCCTCCTGCCGCTACCGCATTCCGAAGCATGGCCGTTCATCCTGGTCTCGGCGGTATTCCAGTTCGCCTATTTCCAACTGGTTGCCGCGGCCTACCGTGCCGGCGATATCGGCCTCGTCTACCCGCTTATGCGCGGAACGGCGCCGCTCATCATCGCCGCGACGAGCAGCAGCGTCGTCGGCGAACATCTGACCGGCGGCGCGCTCGCCGGCATTCTGACGATCTCCGCGGGCGTGCTGACACTCGCGCTGGAATCGGGCAAGGGCGGCAAGCACGCCGTTGCGCTTGCACTCCTCAATGCCTGCGTGATCGCGAGCTACACCTTCATCGACGGAATTGGCGCGCGCGTCTCCGGCAATGCGATCTCCTATACGCTGTGGATGGCGCCGCTGCCGCCGGTTCTGCTCTTTACCTGGGCCTTCGCCAGCCGCGGCGTCACGCCCGTACTCAGACACGTCCGTCACCACTGTTGGCGTGGTCTGATCGGCGGTGGAGGCTCGCTCGGCGCCTATGGGCTGGCGCTCTGGGCAATGACCAAGGCCCCCGTGGCGACCGTCGCCGCACTTCGCGAAACCTCGATCCTCTTCGCCGTGGTGATCTCCATCGTCTTCCTGAAGGAGCGCGTCAGCGTTTGGCGCATCGCCGCGGCCTGCGTGATCGCGCTCGGCGCCCTGCTGCTCAGGCTCGCTTAGATCACGATGATTTTAGGTGGGATCGACCTAAAATCATCGTGATCGATTCTAAGACGTGGGCGCGGGGTGCGGGCGGAAAGCCGCGCACACTTTTCCTCACCCAGCGCTAATCCGCCTTCCAATCCGGCATGCGCTTGCCGAGAAAGGCGCCGATTCCCTCCTCCGCATCGCGAGCGAGCATGTTCTCGACCATGACGCCAACCGCATAGTCGTAGGCCGCGTCGACCGACATTTCGGTCTGTCGGTAGAAAGTCTCCTTGCCGATCTTCAGCGCCTGCGGCGATTTGGAGGCGATGACGGAAGCATATTTGTCCACCACCTGGCGCAGATATTGCTGCGGCACGATGCGATTGACGAGGCCGAAATCCTTGGCGGTCCCGGCGTCGATCGTCTCTCCCGTCAGAAGCATCTCCATTGCCTGCTTGCGATGCGCTGCGCGCGAGAGCGCCACCATCGGCGTCGAGCAGAAGAGCCCGATATTGACGCCTGGCGTACAGAATGTCGAACTGTCGGTGCAGATCGCAAGATCGCAGCTGGCGACGAGCTGGCAGCCCGCCGCGGTCGCAAGTCCGTCGATCTCGGCGATGACCGGCTGCGGCAGCCGGGTGATCTTCAGCATGAGATCGGCCGCGAGCCGGACGGCGCGTCCGAAGAAGTCCTTGCCGCCATCCTCGTCGGCGCGATGTAGCGTCAGCTCCTTGAGGTCGTGGCCGGCGGAGAAAACCTTGCCCAAGGCGGCAATCACGACGACCTTGATCTCCTTCGACACGGTGATTGCAGAAAGCTCCGCCGCAAGCGCCTCCAGGAGAGCGAGCGAGAGGGCATTCGCAGGCGGGTTGTTCAGAGTGAGCCGCAGGACCGGGCCGTTCACCTCGCGCAGGAGCAGACCGTTCTGCCCGTCCTTCCTGAATGCGACGACGTCCGCCATGATCTTTTCTCCACGGTCTTGAAGATGCCCCGCCCTACAGCGCCTGGCGTCTTATCAGACGCGCAAAGGTCGCTGTAGCACTTTGAATTGCTGCATGTCTTTGTCCTTAAATCGAGGTCGATTTAAGGAGAAGCGCCCTGAAGGACGCACGGCGATGTAAGCCGCCGCCGGTGGTCTTACAACCCTGCCAAACCACATGCCCGGAAACGATCGAGAGCATCTGTCACATCCGAAGGCCGGCGCCTTCTCCAGATACCTCAGGCCCTTGGCGGAAGCGGATTGGTCGCCCACCCGCTCGACCTTGCCTCGCCATCGCTGTGGTGTCATAACACCACATTAGTAAGCCGTTGATTTTGCAAGCACATCTTTTACACATCACGGAAAGCAACTCTTGACCTTGTTCTCTTGCTTCCGTATAAGCTGCCGCAGATCGCGGTCCCTCTCGGGCCGCCTTCTTTTTTGGCTCCCGGCCAAAGCAAGCAACAAGAAACGCCCGGCTCGTTTCCGGGTCCAACGAAAGAGTTTAGATATGGCAACCTTCGTTCAGAAGCCTGCAGAGGTGGAGAAGAAGTGGATCCTCATCGACGCCGAAGGGCTCGTTGTCGGTCGCCTCGCTTCCATCATCGCAAACCGCCTGCGCGGCAAGCATAAAGCCACCTTCACCCCCCATGTCGACGACGGCGACAACGTCATCGTCATCAACGCCGAGAAGGTCGCCCTGACCGGCAAGAAGTACTCCGACAAGAAGTACTACTGGCACACCGGCTATCCGGGTGGCATCAAGGAGCGTACCGCTCGCCAGATCATCGAAGGCCGCTTCCCGGAGCGCGTCATCGAAAAGGCCGTTGAGCGCATGGTTCCGCGCGGCCCGCTTGGCCGCCGCCAGATGAAGAACCTGCGAGTCTACGCCGGCTCCAACCACCCGCATGAAGCACAGCAGCCGACCGTCCTCGACGTCGCCAAGCTGAACAGCAAGAACACAAGGAGCGCCTGATAATGGCTGACCTTTCCGCCCTCAAGGAAATCGCCACGACCGCGGAACCGGCTGCTCCGGTTCACGTCAAGAAGGTAGACGCGCAGGGCCGTTCCTACGCGACCGGCAAGCGCAAGGACGCCGTCGCCCGCGTTTGGATCAAGGCCGGCTCCGGCAAGATTACCGTCAACGGCAAGCCCTTCTCGGCTTACTTCGCCCGCCCGGTTCTGCAGATGATCCTTCAGCAGCCGATCGTCGCCGCTGCCCGTGACGGCCAGTTCGACATCGACGCAACCGTTGCCGGCGGTGGCCTCTCCGGCCAGGCCGGTGCCGTTCGTCACGGCATTTCCAAGGCCCTCACCTACTTTGAACCTGGCCTGCGCTCCGTTCTGAAGCGTGGCGGCTTTCTCACCCGCGACAGCCGTGTGGTCGAGCGCAAGAAGTACGGCCGTGCAAAGGCACGCCGCTCGTTCCAGTTCTCCAAGCGTTAATCGCTGGCAGCGACTGCACTTGTCGAAGGCCGGGCCCGTCCCGGCCTTTTTTCATGGCCGACCATGCACATGAATTTATAGGCAGCAATCTTGCCTTGCCCACGGCGATTGTCCAACGTCTCGTCCATCTGACGGAGAGAATGTGCATGGCAAACAAGGCAATCGACCACGCAATTACGGCAAGGTCGCTGAAATCGGCCGCGTCCGATCCAACGCATGCAGGCATCCTCTCCTTCATGCGGCGCAGATACACGAAGGAACTCGAGAGCGTCGACGCGGTCGTCTGGGGCATTCCATTCGATGCCGCAACATCGAACCGCCCCGGCGCCCGGTTCGGTCCGCAGGCAATCCGCCGCGCTTCGGCGATCTTCGACAACGATCCGCAATATCCCTTCCAGCGCGATCTCTTCGCGGACATGGCAACGATCGACTATGGCGACTGCCTGCTCGACTACGGCAATCATGCAAAGACGCCGGCGACGATCGAGCGCGAGGCGGCGAAGATCCTGGCAACCGGCGTCTATCTGCTGACGCTCGGCGGCGACCATTTCGTCACCTATCCCGTGCTCAAGGCGCATGCGGCGCTGCACGGCCCGCTCGCGCTCGTGCAGTTCGACGCGCACCAGGATACCTGGCCTGACGAGAAAGGGCGCATCGACCACGGCTCCTTCGTCGGTCGCGCCGCGCGCGAGGGGCTGATCGACGTCGAACGCTCGATCCAGATCGGCATCCGCACGCATGCGCCCGAGGATTGCGGCATTCGGATGATCTATGGCTACGAGGTGGAGGAGATGCGTGCCGAGGAGATCGCCGATATGATCATCCGGCATGTCGGCAGCCACCCGACCTATCTCACCTTCGACATCGACTGCCTCGATCCGGCCTTTGCACCCGGCACCGGCACGCCGGTCGCGGGCGGACCTTCGAGCGCCAAGATCCTCTCTGTCCTGCGCAAGCTCGGCGCACTTCATGTCGCCGGCAGCGACGTCGTCGAGGTGGCGCCCGCCTATGACCACGCCGACATGACCGCCATTGCTGGCGCGACCATCGCCATGTATATGCTGGGCCTGCGCGCCGAATGGCTCGCGGAACGACGCGGTTGATCGCAGCGTTGAGAAACAGATTCAAGTCGATGCCAGGCTGATTCCGGAAGCTTCCATAAAGGTCTGCAGGAGCAGGATAATCATGAAACCGAAGATCTTCATCGATGGCGAACACGGCACGACGGGGCTGCAGATCCTTGCGCGCATGGCCGGCCGCTCCGATGTCGAGCTTCTGTCGATTCCGGAGGCGGAACGCCGCAATGCGGCGATGCGCGAGGACCTCTTGAACAGTGCCGATATCGCCATTCTCTGCCTGCCCGACGATGCCTCCCGCGAGGCGGTCGCCATGGTGGCCGGCAACAATCGCGTGCGCATCATAGATACATCGACCGCCCACCGCGTCGCGCCCGACTGGGCCTATGGCTTTGCCGAAATGGACAAAGCGCAGCCTGAAAAGATTCGCGGTGCACGCCATGTCGCCAATCCCGGCTGCTATCCGACCGGCGCGATCGGCCTGATCCGCCCATTGCGTCAGGCGGGCATCCTGCCCGACGGCTACCCCGTCACCGCATTGACGGTGACGGGGTAGCCGTCGG
>JAPSJG010000566.1 GCA_031178305.1 Sinorhizobium sp. | reverse complement strand
TCGGCGAGCGCCTTCGTCACTTGGACGGCAGCCTCGACCGGGCCGACGCCGGTCATCAGTGGGGCCATGCGGGCGCGGAGGCAGGGGCCGTATTCCGGGTCCACCGCCATCACATAGAGGACTTTCCTGCCGGCTACGGTCTTCAGCTCGAAACTCATCCCTCGATCCCCTCGCGTCCGCGCACCACCATCATCGTTCCGGTCATCGAGGCGATCAGCTTCGCTGGCCCGTCGGATCTCACCGCATAGGCGCGCCCGTCCGAGACGATGATCGTCGTGCCAGGCTTCGTCACGTCGCCGCGGAACAGGAAGCGCTCACCGCGGCCGGGCGAGAGCAGGTTGACCTTGAACTCGATGGTCAGCAGCGATGCATTGGGGTCGATCACCGAATAGGCTGCATAGGTGCCTGCGGCATCGAGCGCGGCGGCGATGATGCCCGCATGGAGAAGTCCGTGCTGCTGCGTCATCTTTTCGTTGAAGGGCAGTTCGATCTCGACCGTCCCCTGCTCGACACGCGTCAATTCCGCGCCGATCGTGCGCATGGCCGCTTGGCGGCCGAAGCTCTCCCGGACGCGGGCGCGGAAATCATACGGCTCACTATTTTCGTTCAATTGCAAGTGCCCCTCGCAAATTTGCCCCATGAGAACGGGCCGACAGTTGCACGCGTCTTGCCGCAGGACAAGCGCAAACATCGGCGCCAGCTCTGCCGTATGGATTCGGTCCCTTGCAGGCTTTTGCGAGGCGAGACGCGACCATATATCTTCGGAATGAAGAGTTTCAGACGTATCGAGATCAGGCTTGCCGACCCCGACGACCTCGTGGCGATCGCATCGGTCCTGGTCACGACCTGGCGCGCAACCTTTCGCGGCATCATATCGGATGCCTATCTCGATGCGATGACGGTCGAAGGCCAGGCGATAGGGCATGCGCGGCGGATGCGCGTTGCGGAGAGCTACCTCATGGTCGCCGCCGACCTTTCGGAAGATCGGGTGATCGGTTTTGCCAATTATGGGCGGGCGCGGGGCATGCCGCCTGCTTTCGACCGGGAGCTCTATGAACTGTATATTCTGCCGGAGTACCACGGCGCCGGCATCGGCTCGGCGCTCGTGCGCACAGTTGCGGCCCATTGCCGCGAAATGGGGGCAACGACGCTTTTTGCCTGGGTCCTGGCGGAGAATCCCAACCGGGCTTTCTATGAACGCATGGGCGCTCGGGCTATCGGCGAAGGGCGCGTCGGCGTTGGCGGCGAACGCCTGGTTCAAGTCGCCTATCGCTGGGACGATCTTGCGGCGCTTTCGGGCGTTGGAGGGCGGGCGGCATAAGACCGTTCTCCAAGCAGTGGAGAAGACCCCTCGCCAACCTCGCCCCACAAGGGGGAGGGGCTTGACCCGGCCGCTCCCCGGTCGCACATCTTGCGTGGGGAGGGGTTTGTTGGAGAGGGGTGGAATCCGGCGAGTGTCGTTCGCTTACCCATTGCTATCCAACCGAACGATGTGCTGGTCCCACGCGACGGCGCTCCTGTGCCCCTTGAAAAGCCCATCATAGGACGAAATCGCAAAACCATGCGCCGCCGCAGCAACGCCCGCCGCGTCGGCTACCCGCTTCTCGCTTACGAATGCGCCGGTTCTTGCATCCAGCGTGACGGCGACATTGCCCTTGGGTGATGTGAGGCCGACCAACCCCTCGCGGCGGTTGACCGCAATGGCGCCGACATAATTTGCAAGCGCCACCGCGGTGCGCTCCGGCAGATCGACGAAGCTCAGTGCCTCACCTTTCGCAAAATGGCCGACGAGCGGCGGCAAGTCGTTACGTGAGCCTTCGTACTGGCAGGCGAACCAGATCCGGCCATCGGCGCCGGTATCGAGATGTCGGGTCGAAA
>JAPSJG010000152.1 GCA_031178305.1 Sinorhizobium sp. | reverse complement strand
CGATCTCGGCAGCCGGATCATGCTGCTCAACGCCCGACAGGTCACTTACGGGAGCCGCTCGACGATCCTCCTGGCATTCACTGATGTCACCGAACGCTGCAAGATCGAGTGGGAAAGGGAAGATCTCCTCAAGCAGACAGAACAGTTGCTACGTCAGAAGGAAATCCTGCTGCAGGAAATGCAGCACCGCGTTGCCAATAGTCTCCAGATCATCGCCAGCATATTGCTGTTGAAAGCGCGGGCGGTCACGTCCGAGGAAGCGCGCCGCGACTTGCGGGACGCCCACCAGCGCGTAATGTCGGTCGCAGAGGTGCAAAGGCACCTCCACGTATCCGGCATCGACCAGATCGAGGTCGCTTCCTACCTGACGAAGCTCTGCGACAGCCTGGCTTCTTCGATGATCGGCGAAAGTCAGCCCCTTGCGATAAAGGTGATAGCGGACGAGGGAAGAATCGGGTCCGACAAGGCTGTCGGCCTGGGCCTGATCGTTACCGAGCTCGTGATCAATGCTATAAAATACGCGTTCCCTGTGGCTAAGGCGGACGCCGTGATCCTCGTTACCTATGAGATCAGGGACCCGGATTGGCAGCTGATCGTTTCCGACAATGGTGTGGGAAAGCAAGCCGATGGTGCAGTCGAAACAAGTGGCGGACTCGGGACGGCGATTGTCCAGGCTCTTGCGAAACAGCTCGACGCGCGAGTGAACGTGGTCAGTAATTCCACCGGCACGAGCGTGTCGGTCACGCGAGCGACCTTCACGTCGCAATTGCCGCGCGGAGTATGAACTTCTTTGAGCCGTCGCAACGTTCTGCATGTTGACGGGTTCCGCTCATCGCCAAAGGAGAAATGCCCGAGGTGAACGACACCCCCACCGATCGTGAGGAACTTGGTCAATATGATCGGGTGGTTTCTGTCAGCTGTTAAAGCATGTAGGCAAGAAGAATATTGCGACGAGTTCTTTTGCCAGGCTTGGCGATTTCCTGACCCCGGACGGCGTCGCGCTGTTGCACTCGATCGGATATTTCGATGCGCCTGGTCCGATCAATCCCGTTCATCGCAAGTACATTTTCCCCGGGGCGGATATAGCGAATGAAAGTGCGTCTGATAGCGTCCGATACGACGCGCGGCCCTGCACGGGGGCAACCGCCGCTCCATCATGTCAGAAGCTCGTCGATTTCGGCGCGCAAAGGCATCGCGGGTGCGGTTCCGGGGCGTGTCACCGCAATTGCGGCGGTGGCGCAGCCGAAGCGGACTGCCTCGGCCGGTTCGCGACCTTCCGAAAGAGCGGCGGCGAAACCGCCGAGGAAAGCGTCGCCCGCCCCGGTCGTGTCGACGACCTTGCCTGCTGAAAACGCCGGAATGAACTCGCTCTGTCGGGTTGTGTGATAAAGCGCACCGCGCGCGCCGAGCGTGATGATGGCACAGCCTGCCCCTTTTCGAAGCAGAATGTCGCCCGCGGCACGGGCCTGCTCATCGGTTTCGACGGGATGGCCGGCAATGTGAGCGACTTCCACCTCATTGGGCACAACATAGTCGCAAAGTGCATAGATCTCGTCCGGAATGGTCTGGGCGGGGGCAGGGTTGAAGACCGTCGTGACGCCCGCGCTCCTTGCGATGCTCAGGCCATGAATAGCCGCTTCCAACGGCTGTTCCAGTTGGGTCATGAAAATGGCAGCCTTCTCGATTTCAGCCCGGTTGGCATCGACATCCTCAATGCCGATCAATCCGGCAGCGCCGGGCGCCACGATGATTGCGTTATCGCCATTGTCTTCATTGACGAAAATGAAGGCGGCACCGGTCGACACGCCTTCCATTTGCATTACATTGGCCTTGACCCCGGCAGTTGCATAGGCCGAAAGCGCCATTTCGCCAAACGGATCCTTGCCGACGCGTGAAATGAAGGTGACTTTGCCGCCGGCCCTGGCCGCGGCGATCGCCTGGTTGGAGCCCTTGCCCCCTGGCCCCAGCTTGAAATCCGAACCGAGCACGGTTTCAGCGATATTGGGCAGGCGCTTGGCTGTGTAGGCCATGTCGGCGGCGAAAATACCTAGAATGACAATTCCGCTGCGCCCGTTCATCGCACCACCTCATCGGCCGGGATGGCGCCCTTGGTGAGCAGAAAGCATCCGTAGAAGCGCAGTTCCCCTGTCGCGATGACGCAATAGGCCTTCTTCGCCAGCTCGTAAAACGCCATCCGCTCCACCGGGTACATCGGCGCCGGCTTGCCCTCGGCACGATCGATAATCGCCTGGACTTCGTGCTGGATCGGCGGGATTTCATCGGGCTTTCCGATGATTTCCATGCGGCCGACCGACGGCTGCAATGGCGTGTCGAGCGGGAACACCGAAAGGATCGCGTCGATGGCTTTCGGCGCGGAAATATTCTCCATCTTCAAAAGGTTGCCGAGCCGCGTCTGTCGCGCAATGGCGTCGGACGGGAAATTGGCATCCGCCACGACCAGCACGTCTCCATGGCCCATCGAACAAAGTGCTTGAAGAATGTCGCCGTTGAGCTCGGTCCTGATGCCCTTAAGCATGGTTCACCCCTTGTTGGCGGCCAGATCGTCGGTCCGCTTCCTGTGTTGTCGGCTGATATCATCCGGTTTCATCGACATGGCTGGTCCAGTGGAGCCGCGCGCGACCAGCGAACCATCAATCATTTCATCCTTGGCAGCAAAGGGCTGATCGAAAAGAAGCTCCACGGCGCGCATTGCCAGCTTCTCCACCGGCTGACGCACCGTCGTCAGTCGAGGAACAACGAGCTTGGCAAGCGCAATGTCGTCGAAGCCCGCAATCGACAACTTGCGAGGAACATCGATCTTCAGGTCGCGCGCTGCGCGCAAGGCGCCGATCGCTTGCTGGTCGCTTGCCGCAGCAATCGCCGTCGGTCGGTCGGCGGGTAGCAACGACAGGAGTTCGCGCGCTATCCTTTCCCCGGAATCGTAATCGAACTTACCCTCAAGGATCGTCACATCTGCCAGCCCGGCGGTCTTGCCGAGTTGGGCGAGCCGTTTGACGAAACCTTCGCGCCTGACACGTGCCGCTTCGGTGTCCGGCGGTCCGGCAATATAGGCAATACGCCGGTGTCCTAGCCCATAAAGGTGTTCCGCCATCAGCGAGGCCGCCTGGGCATGATCGGTCGAAACCAACGCGTAACCACCGAAACGGCGGTCCAGCGAAATGATAGGAACGGGCAGATCCAAGGGCAGATCTGAACTGCCGCTGCAGGCCGCCACGATGATGCCGCAGACGGAGCGATCCAGAAAAGCAAGTACATGGTGGCGTTCGGCTTCCGGATCGTTGTGGGAACTCGCCAGCATGACCGTGTGGCTCCGCTCCATGGCCGCGGTTTCGACGCTCGCGGCCATCTGCGCGAAGAACGGATTGGTGATATCTGGCACGATCAGCCCGATCACATCGGTCTTGCTGGTGCGTAGCGCTCTCGCTGTCACGTTCGGCCGGTATCCGAGGACGGCGATTGCATCGTTCACCTTTTCGCGCAGCGAAGGCTTTACCGACGTTTCTCCGGAAAGGACGCGCGAGACGGTGCCTACCGAGACGCCCGCCTGCTCCGCGACATTCTTGACCGTCGGCATCCTGCGCATGATGAGCCTCCGCCCGGACCTACTTCACCGCTCCAGCGGTCATGCCGGCGATGATGTGCTTTTCAAGCAGAACGCCCACGAAGACCAGGGGAAGAATGCCGGCAGTGGAGAGTGCCGCCATGGACCACCAGTTGATGCCTTGGCTGCCCGTCTGGCTGGCAATCATCACAGGTAGAGTGTTTGTGTTGGTGGACGTCAACAGTGCCGCGAAGAAGTATTCGTTCCAGCACAGGATCATCGCCAGAATGAATGCGGCCACCATGCCCGGCAGGACCAGCGGCAGGATGATGCGCATGAACGCACCCCATATCGACAATCCATCGACTAGGGCTGCTTCTTCGAGTTCCACCGGAACGGTGGCGAATTGATCACGCATAATCCAGATGACGATCGGCAGCACCATCAGCGTATAGACCGCGATCATGCCAACATACGTGTCCAGGAGCGCAAGCTCCTTATAGAGAACAAGAAACGGTAGCGCGAGCACGACCGGCGGCATGATGAGCTGCGAAAGGAAGAAGAACGAAATGTCGGAGTTGCGCATGTAGCCGAACTTGTAGGAGAAGCGGCTGAGACCATAGGCGGCGAGCGATCCGAGGATGACTGCCAGAGCAGAGGCCGCTACCGACATGATCACGCTGTTCCAAAGCCTGCGCATGAACTCCTCTCGCACGGTGGACACGTTGAAAACGGTATCGGGAGAAAGGCCGAGCGAGCGCCAGCCCAGCCAGTTGGGGGCAAAGTCAAGCCATGGCACCAGATTGCCCTTCATCACATCCGCAGCCGTCTTGAAGGAGGTCGAGACCGTCCAAAAGAGCGGAAATATGCAAACGACGGCCCAGGCGACGAGAAGCCCGTAGACAACGAAGCGCATGGCCCACCAGCGAAGGCGTTGGCGGCGTCCATATCTGTCAAAATCGATCGATACCATCACAGCCTTCCCGTCATGCGCCGCAAGATGCGGTCCGAAACCTTCAAAAGCATCGTCATGCCGAACACTATGATGACCAGGTATATGATCGCGAGCAGGGTGCCGTATCCGACGTTCGAGCGGTCCCGGTACTCACGGTAGATGAAACTCGTCACGGAGTCCGTGGCCCCACCGGGACCGCCAGCGGTGACCGTGATAATGATGTCCGCGAGCTTGAGCTTGAAGATGATGCGGATCATGACCGCCGTTACCGAGACCGGCAGCATGAGCGGGAAAATGACCTGCCAGAAGCGCTGCCACTTCGTTGCACCGTCGACTTCCGCCGCCTCCAGTACTTCCCTGTTCAAGGCCTGCAGCCCGGCGAGCAACATGATCATCATGAACGGAATGAACGTCCAGGCGTCCATGATCATGATGGAAAGCCTGGCGGTCAGGGGATCGCCGAAGAAGGACGGGTTCTCCCAGCCGAGCCATCGGGCAAGCCTTGCGATCGGTCCGAAGCGGGTCTCCAGCATCGACTTGCCGACCATCCAGCTGACCGCAACCGGCGACAGCATCAGAGGCACGAGGAATGTGACGCGCCAGAATTTCCGGGCGGCGATGTCCTGGCTCAGCAGCAGTGCGAGCCCGAATGCGATCGCATATTCAACCGCGATCGCCAGGGAATATAGCACCATGTTGATAAGGGCATTGGCATAGAAGGGGTCGCTCAGCATGCGGCGAAGATTGTCCAGCCCATTGAACTTCCGCCCGGTGAGGGACGCGAGGTTCCAGTCGGAAAAACCGACCCACAGGGCGAACAGCAGCGGGAAAACGACCATTGCCACCACGAAAAGTGCGGCGGGCAAGACGAACAATGCCTTCTTTCCCGCCTCGCCGTAGAGGACGACGCGGGTGGCGCAGAGGACAACCGCCCAAAGAACGTAGGCATAGAGGACGGGGCGCCAATTCTCGAAACCGAACGCGATCCACCCCGATACATGGGCCGCCTGCAGAACAAAGGAGGCGACAAGCCAAAGGGCGCTCAGCCATAATGCTGCCTGGCCCCAGAAGTGGCGGCCAGCAGAGATCGAGGCCGCCTCAACCGTGTGCAGCAAGTCACGTTCGATCGTCGTCATTATCTTCCCCCGACGGACAGGATATGCACTGGCGGTAACGGTATCCGCCCCCGCCAGTGCGATCGCTCGGCGTTAAAGTCCGAGGCTTGCCCGATAGAGCTTCAGTTGGCTTTCGCGGCCGATTTGGTCGGTGATCTTTTCCCAGGCGGCGGCAATCGCGTCCGCGGTTTCCTGGGCCGACTTGTATTGTCCGGCAAAGCCTTTCGCCAGTTCGTCTTCCGCGACGGAATAGTATTGGAAGATACCGGGTATACGGGGTTCGATCGCGGCGTTGGGGTGATTGTAGCTGTTGGCGTTCGAGCCGAGGTACTCCTCGATATAGGCGCGGTCGTAGCCTGCCGCCTGCCACTCATCGTAGTTGAAGTGGGACTGGCGATAGGGTTGAAAACCCGACGGATAGGCAGACGTCCACAGCGAGATGTCCTTGCCACCAAGATGCGCCGCTGCCGACCAGGCAGCCTTGCGCTTCTTCTCGTCGTCGGACACGCGCTTGGTGACGTAGATCCCCCAGCCGATATAGGCCATATTCGGTGCTTCGTTGTATTTCTCTTCCCACTGACCGGTCTTGCGGTTGTAAACGCGGCTGGAGCCGCGGTTGATGCCGAAGCCGACGACGTCGCCGACGACCGATGTATCGGAAGTGCGGGCGCTCGAACCCACATCGCCCCACCACATCAGCATAGAGCCGGTGCCTGCGAGGAACTGCGAGAAAGCGGTCGTACCCGGGTCCGCATTGATTTGGTCGGAGGGATAAGCTTTGGCTGCGATCAGATCCATCACATCCTGGATGGCTTGAACCCATGCCGGGTTGTTGACGAGCGGCTTCATGTTTTCCGGATCGAACAGCCAGGCGGGATCGCCCGGATACTTTACATAGGCGGTCGCGCGGTTCTCGACGAAGTAGAAGCCGAAACCGCCCCAGCCCTTCAGCGGGTCGAGATACCCATAGGCCGGCAAACCGGTCAGCGGATCCGTCTTGCCGATCAGAGCCTTGGAGACCTCGTTGACTTCCTGCCAGGTCTTCGGCGGTTCGGCGCGACCACTGATCGAACCTTCCCCGAAATAGTCCTTCCGGTAGGCGAAGGTGTGGCAGTCGCCGTCGATCGTAACGCGATAGGTCTTGCCTTCCCAGGTTCCGACGGGAGCCTTCAAGTAATCCACGAGGTCGTCGGCTTCGATCTGCTTGGAAACCCAGTCCGGCATTTCATCCAAGAGCCCACGCCCGGCGGTATCGCCTTCAAACGGAGCGCCCATTTCAATGACGTCGAAGTCCACGGTTCCGGTCGCGATCGACTGCTGCAAGCGTGCGTTATAGTCGGCCTGGGCCAGGTCGATCCAGTTGATCTTGGCGCCGGTATAGGCTTCCCAAGGCTTGAGGAAGCCGCGGAACAGGAAGTTGTGCAGGTTTTGGTTGTTCAGGCCCATGAAGGTCAGTTCGACGCCGGCAAACTCGCCCGCTGCGACATTGGCCTTGGTAGGCTCGAGGCAGAGCTCGCCCACCTTCTGCCAGTCGGCGTCCGTCGGCGCACCCTTGCCGACACCAGGGATTTTGAGGATCTGTGCCCGCAGATCATCCGCCGCCAGGGCCATGCCAGGGATACCGCCCATCACACTCGAGACGCCAAGCAGCGCCGCAGCGCTCGCGGTGCCGCGCAAGACCTCACGGCGACTTGCCTGCCGGCGCATCAATGCATCATATATTTCAACTTTCATCAGAGCCTCCTCCACGTATTATTTCATTGCCGCCGGGCGCGATTTTGCCAGCATCATAATAGCGCTAGCCACTGGCGGAACTATTTGGTAAGCAAGAAAATGAAACGTTTCATATCTTGCCTGAAACCGCTCCTCTCGGCTTCGCCGCTGAGGATCAAACGGCAAAGATCAAATGTCAACAGGGAATGAAACGTTTCACGGAGGAGGTCTGCGTCAGTGTTTTCAGCATGGGTGAGGGGGCTTTTTTCGCCCGCGCGAGTGTCTGGAATCTGCGCAGAAAAGGTCTGAGATCGGCGGGTCGAAACGCCCGGCCGCGAGTCGGTGGGAGTGAGATGGCGGGTGTCAAGATTTCGAAGGCGCTGAAGGCTTACGGCGCTCTGAATGTGCTTCACGGCATTGATATCGATATTGCGGATGGCGAATTCGTCGTCCTGGTCGGACCCTCCGGCTGCGGCAAATCAACCCTGCTGCGCATGATCGCGGGCCTCGAAAGCATCACGAGCGGGACGATTTCGATCGGCGGCAAGATAGTCAATAATCTGCCGCCGAAGGACCGCGACATCGCCATGGTCTTCCAGAGCTATGCGCTTTATCCGCACAAGACCGTAGCGGAAAACATGGTCTTTGCGCTGCGCCTACAGAAGCAGCCGGCCGACGTCATCAAGCAGCGCCTGCGGGTGGCCGCAGAGACGCTCGATCTCGTTCCCTATCTCGACCGCTATCCGCGGCAGTTGTCCGGCGGTCAGCGCCAGCGTGTGGCAATGGGGCGGGCAATTGTCAGATCGCCTCAGGTGTTCTTGTTCGACGAGCCATTGTCAAATCTTGATGCAAAACTGCGGGTGCAGATGCGCAAGGAGATCAAAGAGCTTCACCAGCGGTTGAAGACGACGACGATCTACGTGACCCACGATCAGGTGGAAGCGATGACCATGGCCGACAAGATCG
>JAPSJG010000565.1 GCA_031178305.1 Sinorhizobium sp. | reverse complement strand
GCTTGAAGGCCCGCCATGACCCAGACAGTCCATCCCGACACAGTCCTGATCGTCGATTTCGGCAGCCAGGTGACGCAGCTCATCGCCCGGCGCGTACGTGAAGCCGGCGTCTACTGCGAAATCGTGCCGTTCCAGTCGGCGGAAGAGGGTTTCAAGCGGCTCAAGCCGAAGGCAGTGATCCTGTCCGGCAGCCCGGCTTCGACGCTCGACATCGGCTCGCCCCGAGCCCCGTCCGTCATCTTCGAGAGCGGCCTTCCGGTCTTCGGCATCTGCTATGGCCAGCAGACCATGTGCGCCCAGCTCGGCGGCAAGGTGGAGAGCGGCCACCATCGCGAATTCGGCCGCGCCTTTCTCGAGGTCGAGAAGGACTGCGACCTCTTCGAAGGCCTCTGGTCGGTCGGCTCACGCCACCAGGTCTGGATGTCGCACGGCGACCGCGTCACCTCGTTGCCGCCGGGCTTCGAGGTCGTCGCCACCTCGCCCAATGCCCCCTTTGCCTTCATCGCCGACGAGACGCGCAAATATTACGCCGTGCAGTTCCATCCGGAAGTCGTGCACACGCCGGACGGCGCCAAGCTGATCGCCAACTTCGTGCACAGGATCGCCGGTATTGCGGGCGACTGGACGATGTCCGCCTACCGCACCAAGGCGGTCGAGGCGATCCGCGAGCAGGTTGGTGACAAGAAGGTGATCTGCGCGCTTTCGGGCGGCGTCGATTCGTCCGTCGCGGCGCTCCTCATCCACGAGGCCGTCGGCGATCAGCTCACCTGCATCCTCGTCGACCACGGTCTGATGCGCAAGGACGAGGCGGCGAATGTGGTCGCCATGTTCCGGGAGCACTACAATCTCAACCTCCTCCATATCGACGCCTCCGACCGCTTCATTGGCGAACTCGAGGGCGTCAGCGATCCGGAAACTAAGCGCAAGATCATCGGCCGGCTTTTCATCGAAGTTTTCGAGGAGGAGGCGAAGAAGCTTGGCGGCGCCGATTTCCTCGCCCAGGGCACGCTCTACCCGGATGTGATCGAAAGCGTTTCCTTCACCGGCGGTCCGTCGGTGACGATCAAGTCGCACCACAATGTCGGCGGCCTGCCGGACCGCATGAACATGCAGCTTGTCGAGCCGCTGCGCGAGCTCTTCAAGGACGAGGTGCGCGTGCTCGGCCGCGAACTCGGCCTGCCCGAGAGCTTCATCGGCCGTCACCCCTTCCCCGGCCCGGGTCTTGCTATCCGCTGCCCCGGCGGGATCACCCGCGAGAAACTCGAAATCCTGCGCGAAGCGGATGCGATCTATCTCGACGAGATCCGCAAGGCCGGCCTCTACGACGCCATCTGGCAGGCTTTTGCCGTGCTCTTACCGGTGCAGACGGTCGGCGTCATGGGCGACGGTCGCACCTATGAATATGTCTGTGCGCTCCGCGCCGTCACCTCGGTCGACGGCATGACGGCCGACTTCTACCACTACGACATGGAGTTCCTCGGCCGCGCCGCGACCCGCATCATCAACGAAGTCCGCGGCATCAACCGCGTCGTCTATGACGTCACCTCGAAGCCGCCGGGTACGATCGAGTGGGAATGATTGCGTGAACTGTCACGGCTTACGGTCCTTGCCCATATTGATCCCAAGCAGCTTGAGCATGTTCCGACGTTGCCCACCATCCGGCTGGGCATGAAGCTGTTCCTGCTGACGATGGTTCGAAAGAGCGAGTTGCAGAATGCGGTCTGGGATGAGGTCGACTTCGAGAACGCTGTCTGGACCATCCCGAAGGAGAGGATGAAGCGCTCGAAGGCTCACAATGTCTATTTGTCGCGGCAGGCGCTGGACATCATGATCGCCCTGAAGACCTGTTCAGGCAACCGCCATATGCTGCAGGAATGGGCGGACATCACT
>JAPSJG010000564.1 GCA_031178305.1 Sinorhizobium sp. | reverse complement strand
AAGGTGACGTAGGTTTCTCGATTGTCGATGAACTTGACGTGCTCGGCTAAGGTGCGTTGTGTTGGCGTACGGCTCGATACCTTATCGGGCAGCAGTGCCCGCCCTGTCGCGCGCCCGGAAAGGCTCATTCACGGTCCTGCCCTGAACCGGCAGATCCTGAAGGCTGCGCGTAAGCCAGCTATGCCGATTTCGGCTCCGCTCCGCAATCGGGGCAAATGCCGTAAGCTG
The DNA here is from genome assembly GCA_031178305.1 of Sinorhizobium sp. GTDB lineage: Bacteria > Pseudomonadota > Alphaproteobacteria > Rhizobiales > Rhizobiaceae > Sinorhizobium. The sequence goes on along the minus strand of JAPSJG010000564.1, from coordinate 1,668 downwards.
ATCCAGCGGCGGAAACAACCCGGGCGACCATTTCGTTTTTGTTCGCATCCCCGCCCATAGCGGCATCGTCGCTAACGACGAATGAACCACACAATTTGAGGAAGACCCCAATTAACTGCCACGCGACAGCAGATGCGGTGAAGCTCCTCGGTTTCGGCGAGGTCCCGTCGACACCGAAAATCAACGCCTTGAGTGGAAGCCGGTCGGCTCCCTGTAACATGCTTTCTCGCCGGTGATGTTGGACGAGCGCGCAAAGCCCTTCATGGATGGCATCGACGGGTGGGGTTGGCAAAGTCCGACTAGTGGCTCCTCGGCAAATCGATATCCTTGAGCGCGTCGAGCGGTCCCGTGAGCGCCGTTCTTGGCGGCACGAGTTGCGGCTGAACAAGATGGATTTGCGCCGCCGGCCGCGGTTGCTCGATGACCTCGAAGGCCTTTGCGATCATGCGCTCCACGTCCTGCCGGATCATGATGACGGGGAAGGGCAGAAACGAGGCGAACGGATCGTAGTCGTAGCAGCCGACGACGAGGTCCGTGAAGTTGTCGTGCGGATGCTCGGCCATGAAGCGCAGCAATCCTTCGAAATTGATCGAGGAGTTGACGAAGAGCCCGCGCGGCAGTCTACCATGCCGCGCGAAGAAGGATTCGAAGGCTCTTCGCGCGTTGTTCGCGGCATAGCCGGTCGGCTGGATGCACTCGTCCGGATCGTCGCCGAGCAGTTCCTTCTTCACGGCGCGAAAGCCGCGAATACGCTCGCGGCTTGCATGATCGTTGCGGCCGCCGAACAGGTAAAGATCGTCGGGCCTGAGCGGCCGATGCGCCGGAAAGCGGCGGATGATCGCTTCGGTCAGAAGGCGCCCGCCTTCATAATTGTCGCTGATGACGGAGGGCACCTTGGTGCCCGGCAAATCGATGTTGATGTGCTTCAATCCGGCCGCTTCGCAGACCTCGTGCACGCCGTCCGGATCGGTCGCGCCGCAGATGAACAACTCGTCGATGGAATAGGAGATCAGCGTCTCCGCCGTCTTGCGCTCTTCCTCCGGATCGCGGCTGGCGCTGACGACGATCGGACATTGCCCCTTGCTGCGCACATGTGCCTCGAAGGTCTGGGCGAGCGATGAGAAGTAGCGGTTGTCATGCACCGGCAAAAGCAGGCCGACGAGACCCGAGCGAGAGCTGCGCAAGCCCCGGGCCTGACGGTTCGCCGTATATTGATGCGTCTCGGCAAGGCTGCGGATGAGCTCGGCGGTGCTCTCCTTGATTCGCCTCTTGCGCCACGTGCCATTCAGGACCGCGCTCACCGTCGAAGGCGAACTTCCCGAGAGCACCGAGAGGTCGTAGATCGTCGCCTTTTTCTTGCTGCTGTTCGCCATGTGGTCCTCCCCAAAATGTCTTAGAGCCGATTTCCGCTTGACGACAGATTAAGTCTGCAGGATAGTCTTTGCACCATCGATTGTGCAAATAAGAAATATCCATTGCGCAAGTGCGTTGGGTCGTCTGAGGAGGCGGCGGTAAGCGGCGGGAAATCGCTTCTCGTCATGGAGGATTGAAACTGGAGGCCGGCGCGTGACGCGCCCGGGAGAGTTCCCCTTGCGGGAACCAGTGGAGGAGAGACATGATCAGGAAAATTCTTGCCGCCGCTTTAGCGGCATCGCTTTCGCTCGCCGG
>JAPSJG010000151.1 GCA_031178305.1 Sinorhizobium sp. | reverse complement strand
AATGAGCTTGCCACCATTGACGAGAGCAGCACCGGCAACCGCCGTCTGCAGCGGCGTGGTCGAGACGCCGTGGCCGAAGGAGATGGTGATCGAGTTGATTTTCTTCCACTCGCGCGGCTGCGACGGCGCCTTGACCTCGGGGAGCTCCGTCGGAAGTTTCGTCAGCAAGCCCAGGCGCGTCAAGAATTCCTTTTGGCCGGGAATGCCGACGAGGTCGGCGATTTTGGCTGTGCCAATGTTCGAGGAGTACTGGAAGATCTCCGGAACCGTCAACACACGACGCTTCCCCTTGAAGTCCTTGATGGTAAAGCCGCCGATGCGGATCGGTGCCGAGGCGTCGAAACTGTCGTTGAGTGTTACCTTGCCGGAATCGAGCCCCATCGCGATGGTGAAGGTCTTGAAGGTCGAGCCCATCTCGAACGTGCCGTTCGACATGCGATTCATCCACCCCTCTTCGGCACCTTCCGCGGGCCTGTTGGGGTCGTAGTCCGGTATCGAGGCCATCGCCAGCACCTCACCGGTATTGACCTCGAGCACCACGGCGCCGGCGGCGAGCGCCTCATAATTCTTTACGCCGGCCGCCAGCACGTCGCGCACGATGTTCTGGACCCGTACGTCGATAGACAGCTTGACCGGCTCCAGCTTGGCGTCGCTGGTCATGCCGATTGCCGCGAGATCGGCGAGCCCCTGGCTGTCGATATAGCGCTCCATGCCGGCAATGCCGCGGTTGTCGATGTTCACGTGGCCAAGGATGTGCGCGGCGGTTGGACCGCCGGGATAGAAACGGCGCTTCTCCGGGCGGAAGCCGATGCCCGGAATGCCGAGCGCCAGGATTTCGCTCTGCTGCTTCGGCGTCAATTGCCGGCGCAGCCATTGGAACCGCGAGTTGGATTTGAGCTTATTGTAGATCTCGCGCGCGTTAAGGTCTGGCAGGACCGTCGACAGCCGCTCGATCGCCTCGTCGGCATCGACGATCTTGTGCGGCTCGGCGTAGAGCGACACGGTGCGGATGTCGGTCGCGAGGATTTCTCCATTGCGATCGAGAATGTCGGGGCGCGAGGCCATCAGATTATCGGCGCGACCGATCGAGGAAACCGTCTCCGGCTGCGCCATGCCGTATTGCACCAGGCGTCCGCCGATCACGGCGTAGACGATGCCGAAACTGGCGATGACGATCGCCAAGCGGTTCTTGGCCTGGCTGGCGCTCTTCTTGCGCGTTCCCTGGAAGGCGACATTGAAGCGTGCCTCCGTGACCCGGTTGTTGCCGCCGGCCGAGAAGTGCGCCTTGCTTTTCAGCACCATGATACGGGAGAGAAAGGACATCAGCGCGCCACCGAACCTGTCTTGATCTTATCGGCCTCGATCACCGCGGCGATACCGTCTTCAGCCTTGCCGTCGGGCTCGGGTTGAGGCAGTTCCGCCCTCAGCATCGGCAGTTCCGACGGGTGCGCGAGTTGGGTCGGCGGCGTCGGCGCGAGTTGCAGATCCTGGGCGAAGACGGCGACGAGCCGCTCCAGCCGGCTCGGCTGCGTCAGAAGGGCCCAGTCGGCCTTGAGCAGGTCGATCGTGTCCTCCTCGAGCTTGATCGCGGCATCCAGCCTTCGCACCTCTGCGAGCTTGCTCTCCGCCTGATGCTTGATCGTATAGGTGACCGCCGCGGCCGCCGTCATGATGATGATCAGAACAATATCGAGCGTTTTCAGCATCGTTACTCAGCTCCCCAGCTTCGCAAGGCTCGCCAGTTCCGGCAGGTTGAAGATGGACAGGTCGCTTCCCGGTGAGGGCGCCTGCGTGCGTATGCCGGCCCTGAGCTTGGCAGATCGGGCGCGCGGATTGCGGGAGGCTTCCGCTTCACTGGCCGCGATCATAGGCTTGCCGACTGGCGTGAAGGTTGCGGGACGCGCTGCCGCCATCGGCAGATGGCGCGAGCCGGCCGCCTTGCCTGAGCGATCCTGGAAGAAAGTCTTGACGATTCTGTCTTCCAGCGAATGGAAGGTGACGACGACGAGGCGGCCGCCGGGTTTCAGCACGCGCTCGGCGGCGAAGAGCGCGCTGGCGAGTTCACCGAGTTCGTCGTTGACGAAGATACGCAGCGCCTGGAAGACGCGCGTCGCGGGATGGATCTTGTCCTTGGCCTTGCGCGGCACCACCGTTTCGATGAGGCCCGCAAGGTCGCGCGTCGTCTCGAAGGGCTGCTCGGCGCGGCGCTTCTCGATTGCCCGCGCAATGCGGCCAGCCTGCTTCTCCTCGCCGAGGAAGCCGAAGATGCGGATGAGATCGGAGACCTTGGCACGATTGACAACGTCGGCAGCGGTGGCGCCGGTCGCGGACATGCGCATGTCGAGCGGCCCCTTCTTCTGGAAGGAAAAGCCTCGCTCCGCCTCATCGATCTGCATCGACGAAACGCCGATATCGAGCACGACGCCGTCGAGCCCGCTTTCCGGCGCATGTTCTGCGAGCTCGGAAAATCGGGAATGGACAAGCGTGAGCCGCCCGCCGGCAGCGGCGACCATTGCCTGGCCGGCGGCGATCGCCGTTGGATCGCGGTCGAGTGCAATCACATCCGCTCCGGCTTCGAGGATCGCGGACGTATAGCCGCCGGCGCCAAACGTACCATCAAGGATGGTCTTGCCCGGCGCAGGATCGAGGGCCTCGATCACCTCGGCGAGCATGACCGGAATGTGGCGAACCGGTCCGCCATCGGCTTCAGTAGTCCTGCCGCCTTGATCCGCCACCATTCCGCCTCTCCGCACTAACCTGGACGCAACCCCCGTTGCTTGCGCCCTTCCCGGGCCGCCGCCTGCGCCCTCGCAAAGGCCTGCGGCTCCCAGAGCTGAAAATGATCGCCCCGACCGACGAAGGTCACCTCCGTCGAGATGCCGGTGAAGTCGCGGATGAAATCCGTCACCATCAGCCGGCCCTCCGGGTCGAGCTTGAAGAAGACGCCGCCCCCATGAACGAGCAACGACATCTGGTTGGCCGCATCCGAAAAGGGATCCTCGGCCGCCATCTGCCTCTCGAACCGGTCCAGAAGCTCCGGCCCGCCGGCACTGATCGCCGGGAAGACGAAGTCCTGGAAACAATATAGCTCCCGTACACCCGCCTCCGAAAGCACGGCGCGGAAGGCCGAGGGCACGGAAACCCGCCCCTTGGCATCGATCCGGTTCGTAGCATGTGACAAGAAGCGGTTCATGACGCGAAACGGCCGCCCCCGGTTGACGGGCCACAGTCATTGACCCGCACAAACACCTGCCTGCGCACGCGAAAGACCCCCGCCGGACACGAACGCGCCCGCCTGAACCTTCGACAGAAGGAACCCTGGAATTTCGCGATGACGGGCCACGACGCGGCCCTTGCGCAGTACCATTATGGGATAACATGGGACCATATGGGCGTCAATGGGAGAAGCTCGCAATGAACACCTCCGAATGAACAAATATTGATAGGTTGTTAAGTTTAACGAAGAGTTACGGCCGCGCCCCCAAGGCCTTGGAATCCTGAGCGAATGCGCTTGCTGCGACGAAATGCACGGGGCCGGAGGCGATCGTGCCGCGGGCAAACTCGCTGGAGGCGCGACACCTCTGATGCGCTGAGACGCAATTGCACACGGCTTTCCCGGGACCTGCCCGAGAAGCCGCGCTTGAAAATGAGAAGAAAATCGCCAGTTGGCCTGTAAGCCGGGTTCTGTATGGCCCCGCCTCCCGAAGGAAACGGAACGTGGCAGCCATTCATCTGGGACTACGCTTGCGCGCAGCCTCGTGCAACCCACCCGGATGACGCGCCTGGAAACCGGCTGGGCGCTTGCGCGCCCGTGTCATCCCTATTCGGTCTTGCTCCCGGTGGGGTTTACCGTGCCGTCCATGTCGCCATGGCCGCGGTGGGCTCTTACCCCACCCTTTCACCCTTACTCCGTGAAGCGGAGCGGTTTGCTTTCTGTGGCACTTTCCCTGGGGTCGCCCCCGCCGGACGTTATCCGGCACCGTGTTTCCGTGGAGCCCGGACTTTCCTCACCCCGCTGCCTTTCGGCGCTTGCGGGGCGCGGCTGCCCGGCCAACTGGCAGAGGCTCATTAACCGACCGAGCCGGCAAGCGCCAGAAAAATCGCGTTGGCCTTTGGCTCCGCCTCGGTCTAACGGAATGCGACAGCGAAATCTGTCTCGTACTCGGTCGCATCCAGTCGGCCATCCATGACGAGCGAGGCGCCAAGCCTGCCGATCTCGTCGGAACTCTTGGCGGCCTGACCGTTGCCGCCCGTCAGAACGGCGATGCGATCGCTCGCAAAGCCGATGTAGGGATAGCCGTGGCGGGTGAACGACGTGACGCAGGGCGCGAAATGTGTCGACACGGGCCTGAAACCCGGGATCACCTCTTCAAGCAGCCCACGCATATGGGCCGCCGCCTGGGCGCTGGCTTCGCTGCGGAACCAGTCCCGTACCGCCGCTTCGCTGCCAAGTACCCGGTCGGTCGGATCGCCGCCGATCTTGATGTAATGTTTGTCATCGGCATAGGCAACCGGCGGCAGCAGATAATGGCTCCTCTCCTGCTCCGGCGCTGTCACGATCAGGGACGGCATGCCCTTGAAGTCGCGAAGATCCGCTTCGCCGACTTCGGCGAAGAGCACGGTGCGTGCCTTCACCGCTAGATCGATCGGTCTCGGCATGAGTGCCGTAGAAAGCGAGAAACCGCCCGCCGCGATGAGTGCGCGTCCCGCTCGGACGACGGCCCCGCCTGCGGTCATTACCCGAACATGATCTGCGTCTTCAACGACGGAAATCACTTCGGAACGGATGACCTGCGCACCGGATTTCTCCGCTGCGATCGTCTGGGCCCGGACCAGCGCCCGCGGGTTGACGTATCCGGCCCCCCTCGCCTCGTGGATGCCGGCATAGCCGTCCGGGAAACGAAACCAGGGAAACCGCTCGAGAAGATCGCCGCCACCGATGAACGGCGCCTCGACCTGAAGCCGGTCGCGGGCGCGCTCCACCCTCTCGAGATAGTCGAACTCGCTTCCGTGGGCCGGCGCCGCGATTAGGCAACCGACTTCGAAATAGAAGTCGATGCCGCTCGCTTCAGAGATTTCCGGGTATCGGTCGATGGACCGGCGGGCAAGCCGCGCCCAGACCGGATCATTGTCGATGGTGCGGGTGATGCGGGCATTGTCGTAGTGGCTGGCAAAGACGCCGCGGTGATTCGCCCAGTCGTCCGGCTCGTCCGGGCCGACAAGAGCGACGATCGCGCCCGAGAGGCTTAAGTGACGCGCCGCCGCTGCGCCCATCATGCCCTTGCCTACGACGACGAAATCAAAGCCTTCCGACATGCGTTTCCCCGCTTGTTCGCAACGCTGCGGCAATAGCACGACGTCTGCGCAACGGCACAGAGGTGCATGGGAAAAATTGGCCGGAACGCGAGACCTATCCGGCTATGTCCTTGGGTCCAAAGGACGCCAGGAGACGGCATTTGCAACGGCCTGCTCGGAGAAAACCCCCGTCGCTTTAGATCACGATGATTTTAGGTCGGATCGATCTAAAGTCATTAGCGCTTGATGCGGGCGGAAAGCCGCACACGCTTTTCCTCATCCCGCGCTAGTTGAGAATGCTCTGAACCTTGCCGCAGTAAGCCTTCGAAATCGGGTTCATCCGCTTGGCGCCATGGCCTGCATTGTATTTCAGCACCGTGCCGCACGTCGTGCCGCCGGAAAGCTCATGCGCCTTGGCGAGATACTTCATGCCGAACTTGATGTTGGTTTCCGGATCGAAGAGGCCCTTGGCGCTCCCGGAATAGCCCATCATGCGGGCAGTGGCTGGCTTGATCTGCATGAGGCCGATCTCGCCGGCGCGCCCCCGTGCCTCTGCGTCGAAGTTGCTTTCGACCTTCACGATGGCATGGGCGAGATCGATAGGAACGCCATATTGCTTGGCGTAGGATTGAATAAGGATGGTAAACTCAGTCCCGCCAAGCGAAAGGGAAGGTTTTGGAAATCCCGTCGTCCTGGAAACGGACTCGAGCGATGAGGTCTTGATGGTTTTGTCGATTTCCCCTGCATACGACGTACCCATCCCGGCGAAGGACATGCCAAGGCATGCCGCCACCGCAGCAACAGACGATCTTCTCATGTAGTTTGGAGTCTCCGGTCTGGGGAACTGATCGGACGGCGCACCCCACCGCCACGACCGATTTCCCGATCGTTTTTATTGACAGGGACGCGACGCTCGACGCCGTTTTCCCTGCGGTTGACGCGCTGAAAAAGACTTAGCCATCATGGTAAACATGTGGCAACGCGAAAAATTTGGGGAAAAAAGCTTCGAAGGCGCTAATTTAGTGCAAGCGAAAATCGCGACCTAGACGCCGAGATTCGGCAGGCCGGCAAGCAACCGGTGGAGCGTATCGAGGGTAGAAACGTCGGCGATGCCATCCACTCGAGATTGCCGGAAATGCCGCTGGAAAGCCGCCACCGCGCCCTCGGTTCTGTCACAGAAAATCCCCGTAATTTCAACGGCATAGCCGTAAAGAGAGAGCATCGACTGCAAGGCTTCGACCGGCTGTCCACGGTCGCCGCGCTGGAAGTAGCGTCCGCCGCCGACGGGTGCCGGCTCGACCCAATGTCCGACCCCGCGACGAAAAAGCTCACCCCACGGGAATTTTTCTCCTGGATCGACCTTGCGAATCGGCGCGACATCGCTATGTGCAAGCACCCTTTCCGGGGCGATTTGCCAGCGTTCGCCACAGTCCCGACACAATTCCACGACCGCCTCGATCTGCCGTTCCGGGAAGTCCGGCAGTCCTCCGGGGTGCCCCGGATTGGCGATCTCTATCCCGATCGAACAGGAATTGATGTCGGTCTCGCCCTTCCAGAAGCTCTTGCCAGCATGCCAGGCGCGCCGCTCTTCAGGCACGAGCTGGTCGATGCGTCCGTCCTCGTGCACGAAATAGTGGCACGAAACTTGGCTTTCCTCACGACAGAGCCAGTCGAGCGCCGCGGCCGACGTCTCCATGCCCGTGTAATGGAGGAGGATCATATCCGGCCGGCGGTCGCCGGAGCGCTCCCCATGATTGGGCGACGGCACCAAGCGGGCGCCGGCGAAATCGCAGCTATTCGAGGTCATGCAGCGCGACGTTCTCTCTCGATCGCCTCATAGGCAGCATTCAACGCCGCCATGCGATCATTGGCGATCGCATGAAACTCCTGCGGGACGCCGCGTGCAACCAACATGTCCGGATGGTTTTCGGAAACGAGCACGCGGTAGCGCTTGCGAATCTCGGCGAAATCGTCCTTTGGCGAAACGCCGAGAACCTGATAGGGGTCGCGATCGTCGGCATGCACGTGGCGCGCCATGATGCGCTGGAAACGCGCCTCTTCCATCTTGAAGATTTCGGCGACCCGCAATAGGAAGGCAAGCTCCTTCTCATGGACGGCGCCGTCGGACTTGGCGATGTGGAAAAGGCCGTCGACAATGTCTTCGAGAATCGGGCAATTGCGCTCGCAGGAAGAGCAGAGCGAAGCCATCTTCTCCGCATAGGCCTCGAACCCGGCGACATCCTGGCGCGCGAGATTGTAAAGGCGCGCGACATTCTTCGCCTGATCCGCGGGAAACCTGAAGATATCGCGAAAGGCCGCGACCTCCGCCTCGTCCACGATGCCGTCGGCCTTCGCCATCTTCGCTGAAAGGGCGATCATGGCGACCGAGAACGCAACCTTCCGGCGCGTTTCCGGATCGCCCTCGAAGAGGGTGCGGACCGCCTCGACCACACCCGTGAGCGCATTGCCGGTGGCCGTGACGATCTTTAGGAGGTTGTCCCAGAATGACATGAGTGCGGTTGTTCCCTGTCCACCACCGAGCATGGCCAGATGTGGTGGCAAATTGCAAGCGGCTGCGGCGCAAAAACGCCATGGAATGACGGAATCGTGAAGGCCCTCAATAAATGATACGGCCGTAAATCGCAATCGAATTCGCGTGGCCGCGATGCACGCAAAAATCGAGCCATGAATTCGCCCCCTGCGGCGCTTCAACTTTTACGGCGTCCACAGCCCGACATTTTAATTCCGTCGGAATTGCGCTACTGCATGTCTCCTTAAATCGACCTCGATTTAAGGAGAAAGACATGCATCAATTCAAAGTGCTACAGCGGCCTTTGCGCGTCTGATAAGACGTGCGGCGCTGTAGACCCACGATAGACTTTACCGAGGCAAGGATTTGGACCGCGGACGGTCCTTTCGGCCGATCGCCCGATGTCGAAATCCCAAGGAGGAAACATGGCCAAGAAGAAAGTCGCAATGCTGACGGCAGGGGGGCTCGCGCCTTGCCTTTCATCCGCTGTTGGCGGGTTGATCGAACGCTATACGGACATCGCGCCCGATTACGAGCT
>JAPSJG010000150.1 GCA_031178305.1 Sinorhizobium sp. | reverse complement strand
GGGCCGGGGATAACGAGAAGGACCGCGGACGCCGCGGTGAAGGCGATCCAAGTATCGAACGTCATGAGGAGTCTCCTGCTAAAAAACAGGATAAATCCTCATCGGGAGATGTTTGTAAAGGAGGGGGGCCGCGTCCGACTGGACTAGCCATATTCGGGCATGAAAATGCCAAGGACCATCTCTACCGCTTGCTCAAATCTCATAGCTCATCGGCGCGCTGAGCGAAGCGATGAAACGCTTGGTGCGCTCCCGCTCCGGCGTCGAGAAGATCGTTCTCGGCGGACCGCTTTCGACCACGACGCCGGCGTCGAGGAAGATCACGTGATCGGCGACGCGGGAGGCAAGCCTGAGGTCATGGGTCGCCATGATCATCGTCGTACCCTCGCGGGCAAGCCGGCTGAGGACCTCGACAACTTCTTCCGCCAACTCCGGATCGAGCGCCGAGGTCGGCTCGTCGCAAAGCAGTACGCGCGGCGAAGGGGCGAGCGCCCTGGCGATAGCGACGCGCTGCTGCTGGCCACCGGAGAGCGTTGCCGGCCAGGCATCGGCCTTGTGCGCCATGCCGACCTTTTCGAGAAGTTCAAGCGCACGGGCGCGGGCGCGGTCGGCCGGCCATTTGAGCACGGTGACGAGGCCCTCCATGACATTGCCGAGCGCCGTCTGGTGCGGAAAGAGCTGGAAATTCTGGAACACCATGCCGGTCTGGCGGCGGAGTTTCTGGATCGCCTGCCAGCCGACCTTGCGGTCGGGCGCGAATTCCAGCCGTTCCTCGTCGAGGCGGATCGTGCCGCTGGTCGGGATTTCCAACAGGTTGACGCAGCGCAAGAGCGTGCTCTTGCCGCCTCCGGAGGGACCCACGAGCGCCGTCACGGTGCCTTCCGCAAGCGTAACGCTGATGTCTTTCAGCACTGTATGGGTGCCGAAGCGCTTGACGATATGTGACAGCTCAATCATGCGCGCGCCTCCAGGAAGCCGCCATAGCGAGCGAAGCGGTTCTCCAGCTTCACCTGCAGGGCCGAAAGCACGGAACTCATAACAAGATAAATCAACGCGGCCTCAATGTAGAGGATCAACGGCTCGTAGGTGGTCGCGACGATGCGTTGCGCCGTCTGGAATAGTTCCGGCACCGTGATCGCGGCGGCGAGCGAGGTGTCCTTGACGAGCGAGATGAAGGTATTGGACAGCGGCGGCACGGCGACGCGGCCGGCCTGCGGCAGGATGGTGCGGCGCATCGCCTGGGCCCAGCTCATGCCGATCGAATAGGCCGCCTCCCATTGGCCGCGCGGGACCGACGAGATCACGGCGCGAATGATCTCGGACGAATAGGCGCCGATATTCAGCGTAAAGCCGATCAGCGCGGCCGGAAAGGCGTCGAGCAGAATGCCGAGGCTCGGCAGGCCGTAGAAGATGACGAAGAGCTGGACGAGCAGCGGCGTGCCGCGGATCACCCAGACATAGAAGCGGGCAACAGCCACGAGCGGCGCCGGAGCGAAAAGCCGGGCGATCGCGGTGACGAGGCCGAGCAGGAGGCCGAGGATGAAGGAAAGCAGGGTCAGGGGAACCGTGAAGATCAACCCGGCCCACAGCAGGTTCGGGAGGGATTCCACCATGAGGTTGAGCCAGCTGGGCAAGGGAGAGCCTTTCGACAAATGCGATCCGCTCCAGGTAAAGCGGATCGTAGTTCATGCGGTTTGATCGGGAAAGGAGTGACGCCGGCCTGGCGCACAACCGCTAAGCAGATTGCGTCGCTTTGCCCACGCTTCGTCTGCTGAGGCTTTGGTTTTGTCGCCGGCCGCCCCTGAATTCACTTCGAGACGTTGGCGCCGAAATATTTTTGCGAAATCCTGTCATAGGTGCCGTCCGCTTTGATTTCGGCGAGCGCCTCGTTGATCGCCTCAAGCAGTTCAGGCTCGCCCTTGCGGATGATGATGCCGGAATAGTCGGAATCGGGCTTCTCGGCGGCGATCTTCACATTGGCATCCGGTTTCTGCTTCTTGAAGTCGAGAAAGGAGAGGCTGTCGTTGATGGTCGCGTCGGCGCGGCCGGTCAGCACGAGCTGGATCGACTGATCGAAGCCGTCTGTGCCGACGAGCTCGGCGCCCGATTCCTCGGCGAGTTTGCCGAAATTGCTGGTCAGCGATTGCGCGGCCTTCTTGCCCTTGAGGTCGGCGAAGTCCTTGATCTCCTCATTGTCGCCACGCACGATAAGCACCGCCTTGGAGGCGATGTAGGGATCGGAGAAGTCGTATTTCTTCTTGCGTTCCTCGGTAATTCCGACCTGGTTGATGACGGCATTGTAGCGATTGGCGTCGAGGCCGGCGATCAGCCCGTCCCATTTGCCTTCGAGGAATTCTGCCTCGACGCCCAGGCGTTTGGCCACTTCCCGGCCGATCTCGACGTCGAAGCCAACGAGCGCACCGCTGGCGTCATGATAGGTGAAAGGAGCGTACGTGCCTTCGGTGCCGATCTTCAGCACGCCGGCGGACTTGATCTCGTCGAGGCCGGAGCCGGCTTCGGCGGTTGTAAAGGCGGCAAGTTGCAAGATGGCAGCAGCGAAAAGCGTCGGAAGAAGTTTCATCGTCTTGTTTCCATTCTTTGTCGTTCTCCGGCCCGTCATCCGGACTGCGGCAACAATCGCACAAAAGCCGGTGCGCCTGAGCGCATAAAAGACCAATTCACGGCTGTTTCGATGAATATTTTTCCAATTGGTAAAAATCCACTCGAAACGGCCACCGTAAGAACCGGCAACCCTCCGCACTGTTCCAGCTCATTGTGGTTGAAACCGCGACCGGAGAGTGGTATCCACGTTTTCACCTATTAATGCACGTTTATGCACGGATTTAGCCCATGTCGATGGATCTCCTGCTGCGGGAAAGGCAATTTTTAATCCGCGAACGCCTGAGGACGCATGGCCGCGTTCTCGCGGCGGAACTCGCGCGCGAGTTCAATATCTCCGAGGATACGATCCGCCGCGATCTGCGCGAGATGGCGGCCGCGGGGCTCTGCGAGCGCGTCTATGGCGGCGCCTTGCCCCTTGCACCGGATGCGGGTCGTTCCTTGACCGAGCGCGCCTCCCTTGCTTCGGAGCGGAAGGCGGCGCTGGCGCGGACATCCGTCGAATACATCGAGCGCGGGATGACGGTTTTTCTCGATGCCGGCTCGACCAATCTGGCGATCGCGCGGGCGATCCCTCCGGACCTTTCAGTAACGATTGTCACCAATACGCCGCTGATCGCCTCCGCCCTCATTGAGAAGCCGACTTTCGACCTCATCCTGATCGGCGGAACCCTCGACCGCGCGGTCGGCGCCGCGGTCGGCGCGCGGGCACAACGCGATGCGGAACTGCTTCGGCCTGACCTCTGTATCCTCGGAGCCTGCGGTGCGGATGCTGAAGCCGGGCTAACGGCGGTCCATTTCGAAGACGCCGAATTCAAGCGGCTGGTGGCATCGAAGAGCCGATCCGTGCTCGCCGCCGTCACTACGGACAAGCTCGGTACGGCCGCCCCTTATGCGGTGGTCGGAATCGAAGCCGTTTCGACGCTGGTGCTCGAGGCGGACGCGCCGCCGGCTCACGTCGCCGCACTGACGGAGCGTGGCACGGCCGTGGTCCTCGCGAGCGAGCCAGGCGGATAAGCGGGTCGCGCGATGCTCTCGTGACGACAATCTCGTCGAAATCACCTAGTAGGGCCGGCCGAGACCGGCAGCAGGAAGGCTCATCCCATGGACCAATTTGCCGACAGTGCCCGTAAGACCCGGGTCCGCCAAGGCTATATGACAAAGAACCGGCTCGCCGTGTCGCTCCTCTTCCTGATGAACGGCTTCGTCACCGGAAGCTGGGCGCCAAAGATTCCCGAATTCAAGGACCGGCTCGGGATCGGCGAGGGCATGCTCGGCCTGTTGATCCTCGTTTTCGGCGTCGGCTCGCTGGTGCTGATGCCGATCGCCGGCGCCTTAATCGCCCGACTCGGATCCGAGAAGGTCTCGAAGGTCACCGCGATCATTCTCTCGCCGCTGCTGCTCTTGCTGACCCTGGTGCCGAATGTCTGGACGGCCGCGATCGGCATGTTCCTGCTTGGCGGCTTCGTCGGCGCCATGGACGTGGCGATGAACGCCAATGCCGTGGGGGTCGAGAAATCGATGCGGCGGGCGATCATGTCCTCCTGCCATGCCTATTGGAGCCTCGGCGGGCTGATCGGTGCCGGGATCGGCGGCTTCCTGATGGCCAGGATCGGCGTGCTGCCGCATGCGGTCGCGGTGACCCTGCTCTGCCTGGCGATCCTGGCCGTTGCCTGGCCTATGATCCTTGCCGACAAGCCGCATCCGACGGCTGCCAAGGAGAAACTCAGGCTGCCGATGACGCCGCTGCCCTGGCTGATCGGCATCATGGCGCTGTTTTCGATGGTGCCGGAAGGCGCTGTGCTCGACTGGGGCGCGCTCTATCTCAGAAACGAACTCGGCGCCTCCACCGAGCTTTCCGGCTTCGGCTTCGCGGCGTTCTCGGCGACGATGGCCACGATGCGCTTTGCTGGCGACCATGTGCGCGACCTTCTCGGTGCGAAGCGGACGCTGCGCATCTGCACCATGACGGCGCTTGTCGGCCTCATGCTAGCCGGCCTTGCCCCCAATGCGGTGCTGGCGATCCTCGGCTTTGCCATTGCCGGCATCGGCATCTCCAATATGGTGCCGATCGCCTTTTCCGCCGCCGGCAACATGCCAGGCCTGCAGCCGGGCATCGGCCTCGCGGTAGCGACCACGATGGGCTATTCCGGCATGCTCTTCGCACCCTCGCTGATCGGCTTCGTTGCAGAGCACAGCGGATTTGCCGTGATCTTCACCTTTATCCCGGTCCTCTTCGTCATCGTGCTCCTCCTGTCGCGGCACGCCGTTCATGCGGATCACGGCGGGGGACATTCGTAGTTCGCGCCGCGGCAGCGGGATCAGGGGCTTCCCGCGTTTGCCGGCTGTCCCGCCATCAATTCGCCGTCAGCGCGTGGTGTGGGCGTTGACAAGCATGCTTTCCTTCGCCACCTGAAAGGCGAATTCGGAATTGATCCGGATTGAGGACCCAAGAAGAGGCGTTCATGTCTTCTGCCTTCGATTTCGAGCCAAAGCCGCGCCGTGCCTCGGTCGCCGTCGATGTCGGCGGGGTGATCGTCGGCGGCGGCGCGCCGGTCGTCGTGCAATCGATGACCAATACGGATACGGCCGATGTCGACGCGACCGTCGCGCAGGTTGCGGCGCTCCACAGGGCGGGTTCGGAACTGGTGCGCATCACGGTCGACCGGGACGAAAGTGCCGCTGCCGTGCCGAATATTCGTGAGCGACTCTTGCGCCTCGGCATGGATGTGCCGCTCGTCGGCGACTTCCACTATATCGGTCACAAGCTGCTCGCAGAACATCCGGCCTGTGCCGAGGCGCTCGCGAAGTACCGCATCAACCCGGGCAATGTCGGCTTCAAGGACAAGAAGGACAAGCAGTTCGCCGAGATCATCGAGATGGCGATGCGCTACGACAAGCCTGTGCGCATCGGAGTGAACTGGGGTTCACTCGACCAGGAGCTCCTGACGCGGCTGATGGACGAGAACAAGGCCAATGGCTCGCCGCTGACGGCGCAGCAAGTGACGCGCGAGACGATCGTGCAGTCGGCGCTGCTTTCGGCGGAACTCGCCGAAGAGCTTGGCCTGCCGCGCAACCGTATCATCCTTTCCGCCAAGGTTTCGGGCGTGCAGGACCTGATCGCCGTCTATGCGATGCTCGCCGCGCGCTCCGACCATGCGCTGCATCTCGGCCTCACGGAAGCCGGCATGGGCACGAAGGGCATTGTCGCCTCCTCGGCCTCGCTCGGCATTCTGATGCAGCAGGGAATCGGCGACACGATCCGCATTTCGCTGACGCCAGAACCCGGCGGCGACCGCACGCGCGAGGTGCAGGTGGCGCAGGAGCTTCTGCAGGTCATGGGCTTCCGCCAGTTCATCCCCGTCGTGGCCGCCTGTCCCGGCTGCGGCCGCACCACCTCGACCGTCTTCCAGGAACTCGCGCAGAAGATCCAGGAGGATATTCGTGCCAGCATGCCGGTCTGGCGAGAGAAATATCCGGGCGTCGAGGCGCTGAAGGTCGCCGTCATGGGCTGCATCGTCAATGGCCCCGGCGAGAGCAAGCACGCCGATATCGGCATTTCGCTTCCGGGCACCGGCGAGATGCCGGCTGCTCCCGTCTTCATCGACGGCCAGAAGGCGATGACGCTCCGCGGACCGAAGATCGCGGAGGAGTTCCAGCTCCTCGTCGCCGACTACATCGAGAAGCGCTTCGGCCGCGGCCAGGCGGCGGCGGAGTAGGGCTCAATGCGAAGCCCTGTTACCCTCCCCACAAGCGGGAGGGGCTTGAACTGCGGACCCTCTTCGTTCGTTCTCACAGCGACCCCGGCCTGCGAAAGGCAGGCGCTCGCCGCCAGCGCCTAACCCCCTTGTAGGCTCTTGTGGGGAGCGGTTGTAACTCATCCTTCGCCTTTGTTCGAGAGCTGAGTTCGTCGCGCCTTCAAAGAATCTCATCGAGCGCGGCAATCAGCCTGGCGCATTCCTCGTTCGTGCCGATGGTGATGCGCAGGAAATCGGCAATCCGCGGCTTAGCGAAATGGCGGACGATGACAGCGCGTTCGCGCAGCTTCGCGGCGAGCAGCTGACCGGCATGGAGCGGATGGCGGGCGAAGACGAAATTCGCCTGAGAAGGCAGCACCTCGAAGCCACGCTTTTCCAGCTCCCGGGCGAGTTCCTCCCGTGTGGCGATGATTCTGGCGCGCGTTTCCGCGAACCATGCGTCGTCCTCGATCGCGGCGATCGCGCCGGCCTGGGCGGCGCGTCCGAGCGGGTAGGAGTTGAAGCTGTCCTTGACGCGCTCGAGCGCCTCAATCAGCGGCCGCTGTCCGATCGCGAAGCCGACGCGCAGGCCGGCGAGCGCACGTGATTTCGAGAAGGTCTGCACGACGAGCAGGTTCTCGTATTTCGGCACGAGCGCGATCGCCGACTCGCCGCCGAAGTCGACATAGGCCTCGTCGATCACTACCGGCTGATCCGGGTGGTCTGCGACCAGCCTCTCGATCTCGGCGAGCGGCAGGCCGATGCCGGTCGGCGCATTGGGGTTCGGCAGGATGATCGCGCCCGACGGGCGGCGATAATCGGCGATATCGATGCGGAAGGCATCGTTGAGCGGCACCTCGACCGCGTCGATGCCGAAGAGGCCTGCATAGGTCGGATAGAAGCTGTAGGAAATATCCGGATAGAGCAGCGGTTCGTCATGCTTCAAAAGCGCCGCGAAGGCGTGAGCCAGGACCTCGTCCGAGCCATTGCCGACGAAGACCTCCTCCGCAGCTACGCCGTGGCGCTCGGCGATTGCCCGCCTGAGGCCAAGCGCGAGCGGATCCGGATAGAGGCGGAGATCGGCGCTTGCCGCCGCTCGGATCGCTTCGAGCGCCTTCTGTGAAGGGCCGTAGGGGCTCTCATTGGTGTTGAGCTTGACGAGATTTGCCATGCGCGGCTGTTCACCCGGAACATAGGGCTTCAGCGTGGATACGATCGGCGACCAATATTTGCTCATGGGCTTCAGGTCCTAATTCCTGCGATTGGCGATGAAGCGGGCGGTTTCGGCGAGGACGGCCGAACGGGTGCCGTAAGCGGCCAGCAACTCTTCCGCCTCGACCACCAACCTTTCAAGCTCGCGCTCCGCCCACTCCTGGCCATGGAGGGCGACGAGCGTGCCCTTGCCGCGGGCGGCGTCCTTGCCGGTCGCCTTTCCCATTACTTCAGCGTCGGCGGTGACGTCGAGCAGGTCGTCGGCGAGCTGGAAGGCAAGGCCGATCTTCTCACCGAAGGCGCGCAGCCGCTGCCGGTCGTCGGCGCCCGCATCGGCGATAATCGCGCCGGCCTCGCAGGCGAAACGGATGAGTGCGCCGGTTTTCATCGCCTGCAGGGTGACGATGCCCGTCTCGTCCGGCGTCTTCTTCTCGGCGGCGAGGTCGAGCGCCTGACCGCCGGCCATGCCGCCATGGCCCGAGGCGCGCGCAAGCGCCAGCACGAGCCCTGTCTTCTGACGATCGGAAAGCGGCGTTTCCGGTGCGGCGATGATGTCGAAGGCAAAGGTCAGCAAACTATCGCCCGCGAGGATGGCCGTCGCCTCGTCGAAGGCGACATGGACCGTCGGCTGTCCCCGGCGCAGTTCATCATTGTCCATCGCCGGCAGGTCGTCATGGACGAGCGAATAGCAATGCACGCATTCGAGCGCTGCGCCGATTCTCAGGGCGGCTTCCATATCGCCGCCGAGGAGCGCGGTGCTTTCGGCCACGAGAAACGGGCGCAGCCGCTTGCCGCCATTGAGCACGCCGTGCCGCATGGCGCTGA
>JAPSJG010000563.1 GCA_031178305.1 Sinorhizobium sp. | reverse complement strand
GCAACGATTGGGTCTATGGCGGCGTCGGCAACGACATCGTCGACGGCGGCGACGGGAACAACTATCTCGACGGCGGCGACGGTCATGACGTGCTGGACTCCGAGGGCGGCATCGACGAGGCCCACGGAGGCAGCGGCAATGACAAAATCTTCGTCGGCGCCGGCGACGATCGGGTCTTCGGGGATGACGGCGACGACATACTGTACGGCGAAGCCGGCAACGATTTCTTGAGCGGCGGCAACAACTACGACCGCATCTTTGGCGGCGACGGCAACGATACCCTGCGCGGCGACGCCGGCCAGGACGTCCTCGTTGGCGAGGCGGGAACCGATATTCTCTGGGGCGGAGCCGACGCCGATCGTTTTGTCTTCAAAGGTGCCCCGGCGCTCAGCGGCCAGGATACCGTCATGGATTTTCAGGATGGTGTCGATTTCCTCGTGATAGAGAAGCTCGGGATCAGGCAATACTCCAGCTCGGGCGCTGCAGGCACCGTCTACGCTTATGATGACACCGCCGGAGACGTGCTGGTAAAAGGCTACGACTCCTCCGGCAAAGCCTTCTCCATTCTGCTGGACGATCCCGACGGCACCCTTAGCGCTGCGAACTTTTCGAGCAGCGATTTCCTTTTCGCCTGATCGGTGAAGGAAGGGTCGGCGCAACGCCGCGTGTATGGACGCGCGGCGCTGCGCTTCAACCAATTTTCGGAGCCTCTACGCGTTCACGCTCCCGCCCTGAAAATCCGTCAGGCCGGTCATCGATTTCCATTCTTCGATGCCCTCACGAAAGGAGAGCGGCGCATAGTTCAGTTCGTTTGCGGCCTTGGACACATCGAGGGCCCTGAAGCCGCGCGCCGGCGCATCGGTGCAGGCGCTCTCGACGGCAATGAGCTGCCGTTGTGCTCCGACGGCATCGGCGACGATCTGGGCGGCTTCCAGTGAAGTAGAAGCACGCCCGCTCCCCGCATTGAAGACGCCGCCTTCGGCTCTCTCCGCAGCCTCGAGCGCCAACGTCACGACGTCGTCGACATAAACGAGGTCGACGCTGTATTGACCCCCGTCCTGAATGACCAAGGAGCGCCCGTTTCCGAGCGTCCGCACGAAGACAGGCACCATACCGGTGTCATGCATGCCGGGGCCGTAAACCGATGCGAGGCGGAGCACCGTCACCGGCATGGCATTGGATTTGCCGAGGGCGAGCAGGCAGATTTCGGCGGCGAGCTTGCTCGCCAGATAATAGCTCGCGCGGTGCACGGGAAAGGCCGGGCTCGCTTCCGAAGCGGGGCCTGCGCCAGGAGCATAGACCTGCGCCGATCCGAACAGGACAAATCGGTTCACGCCTTGCGATGCCGCTTCCATGGCGATCTGGACGGCCCCGGTCGTGTTGATCTCGAAGCATCTGGCGGCCTGACGCGCATCGCTGAGATCGGCGGGAATGTAGGCGGCAAGATGAAGGACCGCATCGATCCGACCGAGCGGCGGGAGGGGATCGCCAACCGACCATCTCTCGATTCGGAGACCCGAGCCCATTCCGGCTGCCACCCGCTCCGGATCGCGCGCGAGTGCGGTGACCTCGTAACCTCTCGATAGGGCTCGATCGATCAGCCTGGTACCGATGAACCCGGTCGCGCCGGTAACTGCCAGCCGCATTTCCCCTACACCGTTTCGTCGAGCTTCGCAGAAGAAGCAGTGACCAGATCGCCGGGTCTCACTACGGTTTCAGACCAGTGCCGCAATATTGTCACCGGCATGATCTGCGGCTGCTCGATCGGCTCGTCGAAAAGGAGATGGCGGATGCACATTTCCACCTCGTTGAAGCCCGCATGGATCCTGACCGCCGTCGTTCCGGAGAACCGTGCATTGATTTCGAAGATGCGGGGAACACCGTCGTCCAGACGAAACTGGAAGTTCGCC
>JAPSJG010000149.1 GCA_031178305.1 Sinorhizobium sp. | reverse complement strand
GGCGTCGGCGCCACCATCGCGGCCGGCAGCCAGGCGTGCATCGGCATCACCGCGGCCTTGGCGAATCCGAAAAGGTAACAGAAATAGACGACCGTCAGCAGCGCCGCGGGGGCATCGGCGCGCGCCAGCAATCCCCCCGCGACGAAATCGAGCGAGCCCGCGATCTGATAGGTCAGCGCCAGGGCGGCGAGGAGCACGCTTTTCGAGGCGCCCATCAGATAGACGAGATACTTGCGTCCGCCCAGCCATCCCTCTTCGTCCTCGTGGTGGTAGACGAGCGGATAGGTGACGAGGCTCAGCACCTCGTAGAATATGACCAGCGTAAAGAGGTTGGCGGCGAAGGCGCCGCCGACGGCCGCCGCAAGGCTGAGCGCGAAACAGGCATAGAACCGGGTCTGCGCGTGTTCCCTCAAGTGCCGCATGTAGCCGATGCAATAGATCGCCGCCACGATCCACAGGAGCGACGAGACGGTGGCGAACACCATGCCGAGCGCATCGGCCCGGAAAGCGAAATCGACGCCTGGCAGGATCTCGAAAAGGCGCAGCTCGACGGTCCCGCCCGAAAGCACCGTGGGCGCCATCGAGGCGACGATCGCGAACATCGCGACCGCTGCCACGGGCGATACGAGGTCGCGAAGCTTTTCATGCTTGTGGAGAAGGAGAACGAAAAGAGCTGCGAGGCCCGCGATGGCGATGGCAATGAGCGGCCGGATCGAAACCACGGGGTCCAAGCCGCTATCCTTTCATCATTGTGACGTCATCGACCTTGAGGGTGGATTTGTTCCTCACCAGGGCGACAAGGATGCCGAGGGCGACGGCAACCTCCGCCGCGGTGATGGCGATGACGAAGATCGCAAAGATCTGGCCGCGGAAGTCGTCGTAGTAATGCCCGAAGGCGATGAAATTGATGTTGACCGAGTTGAGCAACAGCTCCAGCGACATCAGCACCACCAGGATGTTGCGCCTCAAAAGCACGCCAGCCGCTCCGATCACGAACAGGACCACGCCGAGAGCGATATACCACCAAAGCGGAACCATCAGCCGGTCTCCTTTCGCGCCAGCACGATGGCGCCGACGAGTGCTGCCAGCAGGATGACGGAGGCGACCTCGAACGGCAGGAGATAATCCGCGAAAAGCGTCGTGCTCAAATCCCTGATCTGGTCGCCACCGCGACTGGCGACGGGCTCTGAGAGCGAAAAGCGGTCGCTCCAGAACACGAGCACCATCATCTCGACCCCGAGCAGGACGAGCAACGCCATGGCCGGCAGGTTGCCGCCGGGCAAAAACCGCTCCGCCACCGCTTCCCTGACGTCGATCATCATGATGACGAACAGGAACAGGACCATGATCGCGCCGACATAGACGAAGATCTGGATAACCGCGAGCAATGGCGCGTCGAGAAGGACGAAGATCGCGGAGATCTGCAGGAAACAGGCCATCAGCGCCAAGGCGCTGTGAACCGGATTTCGCGCCAGGACGAGCATCAGCGCCGTGATCACGGACACCGCAGCGAACAGAAGAAAGAACCCCTGAGCCATGGACGCCGCCCCTCCGACGTGAACTCTCCCTCGGCGCGAACGGCCGGCCTCGAGATCGAGCCGCAGCCAGAAAGTGTGCCCCAGTATCGGTTTTTTCACAAGATTATTGTCCGGCAGGGCAAGATCTGGCCGGGCCGGATGCGAGCCCCGTGACGGCGATCATCGACATTTTTCTCTTGATCTGCGGTATGTGCCTGCCGCCGGTCGCCGTCATCGTGATGACCGCGCCGATGCTCTTCCCGATCTTCACTCAGGCCGGATTTGACCCCTACTGGTTCGCGATCATGCTGACGATCAACATGGAGGTGGGTTGATCACGCCGCCGATCTGCCTCACCTTTCGTCATCAATGCTATCGCGCCGCAGATCCCGACGAAGGACATTCTCTGGGGCTGCCTGCCTTATGTGCTGGTCATGTTCCTGGCGATCATCATCCTTTGCATCTTCCCGGATATTGCGACGTAGAACCGGATGCTGGGGACGATCCAATGAGAACGACGTCATTTTTCAGCGACATGTTACAGGGCATCACCGACCGCGGCCGACGATTTTTGTCGCTCGGTCCCACCCGCTATGGCGAAGTCGATGCGGTCGGCACTATGGAAGCGCTCTGCGAAACCCTCTTGTCGAGCCAAGGCGAAGCGTCAGGCATGGCGCTTGCCAAGAACATTCTCGACCGTTGGCAAGGTTTCGATCCGGAGAAGCGGCGCGATTTCATGGTTGTGCTGCTCTCGCGCTTCGGGCCAAACATCGAGCGCCTGGAGCGGGCGATCGACGGCTATCGCGCCGATTCGAATCCGAAGGCGCTGCTCGAGCTGAGCGAGGCGGCGGAACCCCGCCGGCAGGAACTGATCCGCAGGCTCAATCTCGCGCCAAACGGCATCGCCACCCTCGTCGGGATGCGGGAGTTTCTGCTCAAGCTCAAGGCCGAGAACCCAGATCTGGAGGCGGTCGATGCAGACTTCGCCCATCTCTTCGGGTCCTGGTTCAATCGCGGCTTTCTGGTGCTGCGGCCGATCAGCTGGTCGACCCCGGCCGACATCCTGGAGAAGATCATTCGCTACGAGGCCGTTCACCACATCGGCGGCTGGGACGAGTTGCGCCGGCGCCTTGCACCGGAAGACCGGCGCTGCTTTGCCTTCTTTCATCCGCAGCTCATCGATGACCCGTTGATTTTCGTGGAAGTGGCGCTGACGCGGGAGATGCCCTCGAACATCGCGGACTTATTGAAGGAGGATCGCGCGCCGATCCGCGCCGCCGATGCGACGACGGCGGTCTTCTATTCCATTTCGAATTGTCAGAAGGGTCTTAGGGGCATTTTCTTCGGCAACTTCCTGATCAAACAGGTGGTGGAGGATCTGCGTCGCGAACTCCCCCGTCTCGACACGTTCGTGACGCTGTCGCCAGTGCCGGGCTTTGCCGAATGGTTGTCGCGCGAGCGTCGCGCTGAAGTCTCCGATGCGTTGACATCCGCCGACCGCAACAGGCTTGCGGCGCTCGATGCGCCGGATTGGGCCGACCGACCGGAAACAGTGGCAAGCATCCAGGCGACCGTGACGGCGGCTGCCGCCTGGTATTTCCTCAATGCCCGCAATCGCAGCGGGAGAGTCGTGGACCCCGTCGCGCGTTTCCATCTCGGCAATGGTGCGCGACTCGAGCGCATCAATTTCCTCGCCGACCGCTCCGAGCGGGCGATGCGCCAGGGTCACGGGCTGATGGTCAATTATCTCTACAAGCTCGACGATATCGAGAAGAACCACGAGGCATTTGCAAACCGCGGCGAAGTCGTTGCCGCACCCGCCATCCGGCGGCTGGTCCCGGCCGACAAGACTCCCCGCCATGTGGTTCCGGTTCCGGACGTTGTTCCCCCGAGTGTCCTATCAGGCGACGCAGCAAAAAAGAAAGGCAGCAAGGAGTTCACCCCATGAGCAACCATCTCGCGCCCGACGCCATCTCCATCGATTTTAGCAAGGTCGACGAGCGGGGCTACGTCCACATCATCGGCCGGGACAAGGATCTCATGATTTCCGGCGGATACGACGTTTATACAAAGGAAGTCGAAACGGAGATCGACCAGGTGCCTGGCATCGTCGAGACGGCTGTCCTCGGCGTGCCGCATCCGTATTCGGCGAAGGTGTTACAGCTGTGGTCGTGAAGAATCCGGGGACGACGATCGACGAGCGCGGAATCCTCGACGGCCTGAAACACCGCCTTGCCCGCTACAAGCAGCCCAAGCGGGTGATCTTCGTGGGCGACCTGCCGCGCAACGCGATGGGCAAGGTGCAGAAAAACGTGCTTCGCGAGACATATGCCAGTCTTTATGCAACGGCCACGGTCGAGGCGAGCCCGTAGCTTAACGACGCATTACCGTCACGCGCAGGTGGAGCCCGACACCTCATCCCCCAAGTAGTGATAGCGCTATGCGGCCTGTGACCCATTCGTGGCGGGACTCTCACCCGCAGGAATGCGCTATGCCGGGCGCACAACGCAAAAAGGCCAGACATCCGCCTGGCCTTTTCGAACTTCTTGCCGCCATGCCAGTACATCCGTGGTCATCGGCGGCCAAAAGCGTTAGGCAGCGCGGAGCTGGCCTGCGGACATTTTGCCCGACTTGTTGTCGCGCTCGAGCTCGAAGCCGAGCTTCTGACCTTCCACAATCGAGTTCATCCCCGCGCGCTCGACGGCAGAAATGTGAACGAACACGTCGGCGCTGCCGTCGTCAGGCTGGATGAAGCCGAAGCCTTTGGTGGAATTGAACCATTTAACTGTGCCAGTGGTCATAACGAACCCCTTCTTAGCAAGATTGATCACCGCTGGGCGACGCGCAGCGGGCATTTTTCGACTTTTGAAAGGAGAAGTTCGTCAAGGCGCACGAGGCGCAGCAGCAACAAATATCGGCAAACAAAGTATCGATGGTTTTCAGTACAGCTCTTTGAGCGAAGCGTCAACTTTTTCTTTTGTTTTCCGCAGATATACTACCGTCACTAGCAACTGCCGATAAGATCGCTTTGCCTTGCCATCGGAGGCAAAGGGCGACGCCGGGAAACCGCGTGAAGGTCGCCACATCACGTGCCCCGCCGCGGCAGAGGGTAGGCATCGGCTTCGTAAAGCCTTCGCATCTGTTGACCATCGTAGCGAGCCTCCTCGACCTCCAGAACGGAGCCACGAAGCATCGAGACCGGCATATCCTCGATCGCAAAGCGAAGTGCTTCGGCGGCCGATTCAAACCTCTTGTACCGAAGTCGGCTCGTTCTTCTCACAGTCTTACAGGGATAAAGTCCTGCGCCGGCATCGTAATCAAACATCGCCATCGGGCCGCTCCTTCGGGGCGAGCAATGCGTCGGTGCTCCTCATACGCTTTTCCAGGCGCCTCTGCCTTTCGACTGGCCTGAGTTCTCGCATCCTGCGAATTTGTCGGGCGCGTATCTCCTGCAGCTTGGCAGCATTTGAGCCTTCGGGCGCTGCGCGCGAGAATAGGCTTTCCGCCACGTGGCGGGTCGGGTCTTTCATAAGGGTATCCTAAAACTGGATGCGCGACGGGATAACGTTGAGCGCGATCATCTCCTGCCACGGGGCGGAGTTCGAAACGTTGCAAATCGGAAACGCCAAGCAGCCGGACGAGCCGGCGGGATCAGGTAGCCGATAAGCTGAAACGCAATATTCATGTGGTGACGCGTACCGCCCACTTCAAGTCGGCTACTGCTGCCCGTCGATAAGCGCAACCGCGCTGGTGTCACCGACGCGGCAGAGACTACATGCCTTGCGCCTCTGCTTTCGTGAGAGTCATTTCTGATTCTTTCACAGACTGAACCCCCTGTTCGCGAACTTGGCCGTCGCGCTGCCAGCGGCCGGTGCCACGGTCTTGTCTTCTTTCGGCTTTCGAAGTTCTCGATTGCTTCTTGCTTGGCCTTTGGCCATCTGATTCTCCCGAATTTTCGGTTGATTATCGGCTGCGACTTTCAATGCTGCGGCATCGTCGGATTCTTACGCCCGCTCAGTTCGAATGTCGCGCCACGAAGGCAGGAAAGCGTGCCGGCTCGCGCTGCCAAATTGAACCGTTTGATGCGCGGTGCCGCCGCTGGCTCGCCTTTACCATTTTGCTGAAGCCGAAGATCTTCGCCGTATCCAAATTCGCTGATGCGGACGAGATTCCGAGCGACAATGTGAAGGTGGAGGTCGGAAGACATACTGTCCTCCTTTCATTGGGGCCAGGACACGAGGGCCCCGAAGCAGCAGCGCCCTTACAATGGCTGCTGAAGTCGAAAGCATGCGCTTTTTAGCAGTCATCCGCAAGGGCGCTGGCGCTCTGTTATTTGTCGAACGGTGCTCTCGTTATGACGCAACAGATCGCATAAGATCTCGGGAACAGGCGACACTCGCCTGTTGCGTGCCTGCGACCCACCGAATGTTCCTAAGGCGATCCCTTGCGCTCCGGTCGTGAGCTGGTCGGCTTAACCTTGCGTACCGACCACCGCCAGGCGGACACCGCACGCGCCGCGCACATCGACGGGCCGCCGGCCGCGAGTGGCGCCGCAATACGTTCGACATGTGCGACGTCGCGGCATTACACGGACAAGCTCTGATCGAGATGTCGGCACGTTGGTCCCGTATCGTGCGATGCCGTTCCACGCTCGGCATAGAACGGTGGGATAGACATGGCGTGCAGTCTCGATGCGTGAGGAGTCTTCAAGCCTGATCGAGATGCAATTGGATCCCCGGCAAACAACATGGCTCTTGCAATCGGCCAGCACTCCATCCATATACCATCCACATGGATGGCGGGTCTTACATGCAAGACAATGTGTACAAGTTGCGCGACAAACGCGGTGAATCGGAGAAGATCACCATCAATCTCGGTTACGTCGATCTTGGCCGCATCGACCTTCTCGTGCAGGAAGGATTCTATTCCAATCGCACCGACTTCATCCGAACAGCGATCCGCAACCAGCTTGCAACCGAGGCCGAGGCCGTCAAGCACTCGATCGTTCGGCACACGCTCGAATTGGGATTGCGCGACTACAGCAGAGCCGATTTGGAATCGCTGAGGGCGGCCGGCGAAAGACTTCACATCAAGGTGGTCGGACTTGCCCGCATTGCACCCGACGTCACACCGGAACTTGCTCTGGCAACAATTGAATCCATAACCGTGCTCGGCGCGCTCCAGGCCAGTACCGAGCTGAAATCAGTGCTAGCCGAACGCATCCGATAGAAGAGCGGCCCGACCAAAAGGACAACGTGATGAATGACGATTTTGCAACGGCCATGCGCCGTGCGGTACGGTCCACGCGCACCTTGAACCTCGCCGAGGCGACGCGCGTGATCCAGGATGCGCTGGTCGGTCGATCAGCTTCCAATACTCGCACCTCGACACTGGACATCACACCACCGCCGCCAAATCAGCGTTCCACCCCCTTTCCGGTCGACCCGGATGCGGAGATCATTGAGCAACGGGCAAAGCCGCAAGCCGAAGAGCCCGCCGAAAGGATTGGCGATGCCGCCACGTCGCGAAGGTTGCGGAGACCCTTGGGAGAAACGGTACGGATCTTGCGCGAGAGTCGGTTGGCATCCGGCATTCTCGGGTCGCTACACGGCGTCGGCCTGCCGGGAGCCGCCAAACAGGTCCCCCAGCCCGTCGTGCCGGATGGGGCACAGTTCTTGGCACGATCCTTCACCTGCCCTGCGGGCTCGCGAAGCTACAGACTTTACATTCCCGCGTCCGCACCCGATCAACCTCGCGGCCTTGTGATCATGCTTCATGGCTGCAAGCAGAATCCCGAAGATTTTGCTGCGGGAACAGGCATGAATGCGGTCGCCGAGGCGCACGGCCTGGTGATTGCCTATCCCAGTCAAAGCGGGGCTAGCAATGCGTCGTCCTGCTGGAATTGGTTCAGGCCCGCCGACCAGATGCGCGACGAGGGGGAACCCTCGATCATTGCGGGAATCACCATGGAGATCATGTCGGAATTCGGCCTCGATCGCGACCGGGTCTTCGTCGCAGGCCTATCGGCAGGGGGCGCAATGGCGGCGGTCATGGGCGAGACCTATCCCGATCTCTATTCAGCCGCGGGAATCCATTCCGGCGTGGCTTATGGGTCGGCCAACGACGTCGTGTCGGCTTTCTCCGCGATGCGCGGAGATGGCGGCCTTGCATCCGGTCCGAAGCGGCTCGGCAATCGGCACTGGCTCCGGACGATCGTCTTTCAAGGGAGTGCGGATCGGACGGTGCATCCCTCCAACGCCGATCGGATAGTCGCGGCGGCAACCCCAACTGGCGCGGGATGGGCCGTCCGGAAGGAATCCGGCCGATCCGCCGGCGGGCGGACCTATGCAAGAACCATTGTGGCGGACACTGCGGGAAGGCCGGCGGTCGAATATTGGTTGGTGGACGGTGCTGGCCATGCCTGGTCCGGCGGCAATTCCGCTGGATCATATGCAGATCCCCATGGTCCGGATGCCTCTTCCCAAATGGTGCGGTTCTTCCTCGATGGGCAGGAGTGAGGCAGTCGGCCGCTTGGCGAATGCAACTATGCGGGTGCGCTGTCCGCAAGGCGCGGAGATGATAGCGACCAATATGTGGATCGTTCAATGCATCAAAGGGTGGTTGGCATGCCAGAGCCGATGTAGAAGGAAATGCCCACGCCAAGTTGATACGAAGAACACATCTACACCCTTATCGCCTGCACGGCACAGCAATCGCCCGCCTTGATGAGACCGGGGTGGTGGCGCGCGATCAGGATCCCATTCATCCTGGCGTGTACTTCGAACGGCTCTGCGCCGGTACGTCCGGTTGGATAAATTCGTGCAATCACAGAGCCGCGCTGGGCTGCTTCGCCGAGGTCGACCAGAAATTCGACGAGCCCGGGCTCCTCAGCGAAGGCGAA
>JAPSJG010000148.1 GCA_031178305.1 Sinorhizobium sp. | reverse complement strand
AAACCGGCGATGCCAACAGCACCTCCGGTGACGCCGGCGATGGCGGTGACGCGCTTGGCGCAGGTCTGGGTGTCGGCGCGGGTATCGGCGTTGGCGCCGGCAACGGCGGCGGCGGCGGCGGCGGTGGTGGCGGCGGCGGTGCGTCCGCGGATGGCGGAACGACCGGCGATGCCGGAGGCGGTACCGGCACGGGCGGCGCAGCGACCGGCGGTGAAGGCGATGGCGGCCTCGCTCTTTCCGGTGCATGGGCCGGCGATGCCTTTGCAACGGGCGGCGCGGGCGGTGATGCCGTCGGCGGCGCGGGCGGTGGCGGCGGCGCGGGCGGCACTGCCACGACCGGAGACGGTGGCGACGGCAATGCCGGTGTATGGGGCTCCCACAATGGCGACGATGGCTTCGTCGAGGGGATTTCTTCGGCAACGGCCGATGCCGTGATCGACACCAACGCCTTCAACCAGCAGATCGTGCTCGGCGCCAATCTGCAGGGGAATACGGTCGACATGACGATCGTCGGCGGCAACTACAGCACATCGGTCATTGGCGAGGACGACGCCTGATCGTGACACAATACTGCCGGTTCACATCTTCGGAATCGGGCATTGAACCGGACTGCGCGAGCCCGCCTCGCGCAGTCCAACAGCGCCGCAAGTAACGCAGGTA
The DNA here is from genome assembly GCA_031178305.1 of Sinorhizobium sp. GTDB lineage: Bacteria > Pseudomonadota > Alphaproteobacteria > Rhizobiales > Rhizobiaceae > Sinorhizobium. Next base: position 7,831 of record JAPSJG010000148.1, on the reverse strand, counting down.
AAGGGGCTGGCAATGACCCTGCATTTCGACAAGGCTACGGAGGCCATAGCCCATTTCATCGGCCTCTTCGAAATCAAGCTCGAAGAGATGCGTTTACGTGATGCCTATGAGGAATTCAAGGCACTTGAGGCGGGCCAGCCAGAACCGCCGGAACTTCTTTTCGTGCCAGTCAAGGTGAAGGCACCTTACGAGTTCGGCGACTTCAACCCCAAGGTTCCCTATCAGCCGTTCGCGCCGGAGTTGGTCGGGGTGGTTCCATGGTCATATGTCTCTGTTTCCCCCCCGCAGCTTCCGTCTCCCGGCCAGCCAGTCGGCTTTTCCAAGTCTGCCCCTCTCCCCCAGCACTGGTCGACGGCCGCGTCGCGCACGGGCGAGTTGCAGATCGAACCGCCCGGCTCAATCGCCGTATTCAACTCTCAATATATATGGCTATCGGATAATGACGTCGTCAGCATTGGCGGCCATGGATTGGAGTTCAGCCTGCGGACAGACAACAGCGTCCTTTTGGCCGATCTCATCCAAGCGGCGCAGCAAGCGTCGCCGCTCGACAGCGCGGATGAACCGGGGTCCGCTGGCGAAATTGTCACCTTCATCGACACCGCATCGCAGGAGCTCGATTCATATTCTGCAGAAGAAGGCGGTCAGGAAGGCGTCTTCGTCGCCAAATCCGGAGCGATCGACAGCATTTACGTCAATGGAGAGCTCGTGGAGGAGGCCCCGCGTCTCGAGGACTACCGCCCGGCGCCGGAGGAGTCGCCGGACGATTCACCGGCTACAGTCACAGAGGCAAGCAACGCTTTTGCCGCGGGCGGAGGGACATTATCCGTCGACGCGTCGGTCGAACTGGAAGCCGGCGGCAACACACTGGTCAATTCCGTCGTGCTCACGAACAACTGGCTGCAATCGCACGTCCTTGCGGTTGCTGGCGACCATGTCGAACTCAATGCGATCATCCAGATCAATGCCTACTACGACAACGATCTCCTGAGTACGTCGCTCAACAATTGGACGCTGGCGCAGGGGGATCCGACCCAGGCCTTCAACATCGCGATGTTCAAGCACCTGGACCCGTCGACCGGCGAGAACGCGCAGGCCGCATCGGGCGACTTCCCGAAAGGCTGGGTCGTTACCGAGATCAAGGGAGACCTGATGATTGTGAACTGGCTGGAGCAGTTCACCTTCATGTCTGATGAGGATATAGCCGTTCTGGCATGCGCCGGCGCGACCACCTCCATCATCGCCGGCGGAAATACAGCGATCAACAACGTGTCGCTCGCGGAGCTGGGATCTTACTACGATCTGATCTTCATCGGCGGGAACGTCTATGACGGCAATATTATCCAGCAGTTGAACATCCTGCTGGACAACGATCTCGTCGGCGCCGTCAACGATTTCGGAACGAGCGGCCAGGGATCCGTTTCCGCGGGAGGCAATCTGCTCTGGAACTATGCGGGCATCGTCGAAGCCGGCGGCGCCATGTGCGTGAAGCCCCTGCCGCAATCCTATCTCGACGCACTCAACGATCTGGCGAACGGGAAGAAATCGGCCCCGACCGACGTCCTGACAGACGAGGTGTTTGCCGGTCTGAAGGCATTGAAGGTGCTTTATATTTCGGGCGACCTCATCAATCTCAACTACATCAAGCAAACCAATATCCTCGGAGACAGCGACCAGGTTGCATTGGCGAAAAACGCTCTGGCAAATGGTTCCGACGCGGATTGGACGATATCGACCGGTTCGAACACACTCGTCAATCACGCCGGCATCGTCGATGTCGATACCGGCAAGACGATCTATGCCGGCGGCGGCGCCTATTCGGACGAAGTATTGATCCAGGCCGAACTGATCAGCAACGAGCCCTATCTCGGGGGCCAGGATCCCGACGCGTTGATCAATGAGGCGGTGGCCTTTCTCGGCGATGACATGATGGCGCCCGATCCCGGACCCCAACCGCTGGATAGCGGGCCGGCTGTCTCGCCTGCGATCGAAACAAACAATGCCGATCCTATGCACAGCATGCTTGCCTGATCGGAACGCGGGAGAAGATCAATGACCGACTACCGCGTTCTATCTCGGCGAGCGCTTGCGAGCGATAGTGAACCAACGTCTTCGGGTGACACGTCGAACGCAGAGGCTGCCGGGCGGAAGCTGCTCCGCGGCATTGCCGACCAGGAGAGTATGCTCAGTCGCACCCTCAGGGAAATTGACGGGGTGATCGGCCAGCTACGCGGCGCGACGACGGCAAACGCCCGCCCAAACGCCGCCCGCGACGCGGATCATGCGAATCCCGCGGCATCGACTACAAAGCCGGAAATATCGAACGCCCTGTCGTCGGCCGCGGCGGCAAGAGCCGAGGCCGTGGAGGCACAAGCGCCTCGGAAGTACGTCCCGTCGTTCAATGCCGAAGTCCGATATGGACAACCCTACGGCGATCGCGCCAGGCACCAGCCCATCCAGGAGGCGAAGGCGCCTGAGCAAGACATCAAGCAGCCTGCCACTGAATCCAAAGCCGAGACGGGCACGACATCGACACCGGGAATGGTGGTGATCGACGGCGACCGAGGCCCGATTAAGACTGAGCCTCGAGTGCCCGACAAGGGCGGTTCCGGCGGTGGTGGTGGTGGCAATGGCGGAAATCGCGGCGGCGTCTTCCACAAGCGTTTGGGACCGGTCGATTTTTCGACCAGCCTGAAGGCGGGGATCGGGGCGATTAAGCAGAACCTTATGATTGTGATGATCTTCACGATCGCCACCAACATCCTCGTTCTCGCGATACCGATCTATCTGTTTCAGATCTCGGACCGGGTGCTTACCAGTCGGTCGGTCGATACGCTTGTCATGCTCACCGTCCTGATCGTCGGCGCGGTGATCCTCCAGGCCGTCTTCGACGGAGTTCGCCGCATGATTCTCATGCGGACGGCGGTGGAGGTCGCCGCTCAGCTCGGCGCGCCGATCCTGAGCGCGGCCGCCAGGGCGTCGCTTCACAGCAACGGGCGCGAATATCAGACGCTTGGCGACCTGCAGCAGCTTCGCGCTTTCCTGGTTTCGGGCACGCTGCTTTCCTTCCTCGATGCGCCGATCGCGCCCTTCTTCCTCCTTGCGGTCTTCCTGATCCATCCCCATCTCGGCTCGATCGTGATTGCATCGGCCCTGGTTCTTCTCGTCATCACCCTATTGAACCAGAAGGCGACGGCCGCTTCGTTCGGAGAGGCCAACAATTTCCAGGCCAAGGCAAATCTGCACCTCGACTCGATGTCGCGCAATTCGCAGATCATCAATGCGCTTGCCATGATACCGGAAGCCGTTCGCATCTGGGGCAAGGACATGGCCGGCTCGCTCAAAGCGCAGGTGCTGGCGCAGGACCGCAATATTGCCTTCGCATCGATCTCCAAGGCGGTGCGGCTCCTCACCCAGGTGACGATGCTTGGCTGGGGAGCCAATCTCGCGCTGGAGGGTCATCTCACCGGCGGCATGGTGATCGCGGCCTCGATCATCGCCGGACGAGCGCTCGGGCCAATCGAGGGGGCGATCGAAGGATGGAACCAGGTCGTGCAGTCCCGCGCAGCCTATGGGCGCATCACATCGCTGCTCCAGAACTCGCCCCTCAATTTCGAGCGGCTGAAACTGCCGCGTCCCGAGGGGCGCCTCGACGTCGAACGGTTGCTTTTCGTGCCGCAGGGCACCAAGCGTGTCGTCCTCAATGGCATAACCTTTTCACTCAACCCGGGCGACTCGCTAGCCGTGATCGGCAGTTCCGGTGCGGGCAAGACGACGCTCGGCAAGATGCTCGTCGGTTCCATCCTGCCGACATCCGGCAATGTCCGGCTCGACCTCATGGATTTAAGGAACTGGGACCAGCGTCAGTTCGGCGAAAACATCGGCTATTTGCCGCAGGACGTCCAGCTCTTCCCCGGCACGATCAAGGCTAATATCGCACGCATGCAGGAGGAGGCGAGCGACACCGACATTTATGCCGCAGCCAAGCTTGCCGACGTGCACGACATGATCGCGATGCTGCCGCACGGGTACGAGACCTTCGTCGCGGCCGACGGCTCGCCGCTGTCCGGCGGTCAGAAACAGCGCGTGGCGCTTGCCCGCGCCTTCTTCGGAAATCCGCGTATGGTCGTTCTGGACGAGCCGAATTCCAATCTCGATACCGCCGGCGAGGCGGCACTGACGCGGGCGCTCCAGCATGCCAGGGAGCAGAAAATCACCGTCATCACTATTACCCAGAGGCCGGCGCTCCTCAACAGCGTGGACAAGGTGCTGCTGCTCGTAAACGGCACCGTGGCCCTCTTCGGCATGCGCCAGGACGTCCTCAAGGCGCTTGCCGCGCGCGGCATGAGTCTCGAGGGCACCCCGCTGAGCCAGAACCAACTGACGTAGGCAAACCATGACGGACACAGTCAAAGTTCACGATCTCGAATGGTATGCGGAGGTTCCACGGGCGATCTGGAGACAGACATTGGCCGGTCTCGTGCTTCTGGCGGTCACGTTCGGGGGGTTCGGCGTCTGGGCCTTCACCGCACCGCTGGCCGCAGCCGTGATCGCCCAGGGAAGTTTCGTCGCGACCGGCCAGAACAAGATCATCCAACATCTTGAAGGCGGCATCATCGAGGAGATCCTGGTGAATGAGGGCGATCATGTGGAAACTGACCAGCCGCTGGTCCGGCTCGACGAAACGGCAGCGCTCGCCAATGAGCGCCAGCTCTTCCTGCGGCGGGCGCGGCTTGAGGCGATCGTAGCCCGCCTCATGGCCCAGATAGGGGGCCTCGACAGGATTGCCCTGCCCGAGATTCTCGCCAAGAACGCAGCAGATGCCGAGATTGGCCCGATCATCAACAGTCAGGAGCTCAATTTCAGCGCCTGGAAAAGCAAGCTCGAAAGCGAAATCGGACTGTTCCGACAGAATATCGAGGGTTTCCGGTTCCGCGCTGAAGGCTACACGCACCAGCTCGGCGCGGTTCGCCGGCAGCTCGCTCTCCTCCAGGAGGAGTATGCTGGCAAGCAAACGCTGCTTGCGAAGAACCTGATCCGCAAGACCGAGATCAAGTCCATCCAGCGAGCGATCGCCGACGCCGAGGGGCAGATCGGCAGGCTCATGGCCGAGATTTCGGAAACGGGCACGCAGATCCTCAAGCAGGAACAACAGGTCCGGCAGACGGAGGAAAACTATCGCGAGGCGGCGCTCGATGAACTCCAGAAGGTGGAGGCGGAACTCGACTCCGTTCGCGAGCAACTGATAGGAGCGGCCAGCATCCTCCGCCGTGCCACCATAAATGCCCCGGTCTCCGGCACCGTATTGCGGCTTTACTACCACACGCCCGGCGGCGTTATCGAAAGCGGCAAGCCCATCCTGGAAATCCTGCCATCGGATGTGCCGCTCATTATCGAGGCGCAAATTCTGCGCACCGAGATCGACAGCGTGAAGATTGGCCAGGAGGCCACCGTCAGGCTGACTGCGCTCAACCAGCGGACGACGCAAGTACTGAACGGCGAGGTCTTCTATGTCTCCGCCGATTCAGTCCCGGATGCGGCAAACGACGGCGCGCGGGAAGTCTATCTCGCCAGGGTCAACCTCCCGGCGCGTGAGCTGTCGAGGGTTCCCGGTTTTGCACCCACCCCAGGGATGCCGGCCGAGATCCTCATTCAGACCGCCGAGCGGACCTTCTTCGATTATCTGACAAAGCCGATCCGCGACAGCATGGCGCGCGCCTTCATGGAGCGGTGAAGCAGGCGGAGCCGCACGCTGCAGCGGAAACTCCAGCCGATCTCCGCTCATCTTCGGCCGAAGATTTCGTCTACACCATACGCATGATCGCAATGATAGTTCATATTTACTAGTAATCACGCCTTAGTAGCTATTTCCCCTGGCTGGGACTCAGCCGTATAATACTGTTTTATTTTAATCTTTATTACGTCGGGGCTGGCGATGCGCGTTGATATTATCGAAGACATTGATGAATTCGCAAAAATTCGCAAAGATTGGGACAGAGTCTACCGGATCGACCCCGAGGCACATCCCTACCTTTCCTGGAAATGGCTGGGCGAATATCTGTCCTGTCGACGACGATGGTTCCTCCTCGCATTGAGACGTGAGCAATCCGAAGGACATTACTGTGCATTCCTGCCGATCGAAGTGACGACATATCTGGATGAGAGCAGCGGCCTTTTCTGCGACGAAGTCTCGATGATCGGCAATTGCGGCACCGGTCGCACCGGCATCCTCTGCACGCCGGACCTCGAGATCGAGGCGGTGGACGCATCCGCCGGTCTCCTGCTCAGGGAGAACTGGGCGCGCATGAAGGTCGAATTCCTCGATCCCGGCTCCCCGCGGCTTGAGCGGTTGCTGTGCGCCTTTCCGCTGGAGCGCTTCGTCCGCGAGGACACCGGCGGCCTGCGGAACGACCTCCGTGGCCCGAAAGATGGCAGCCACTGCATGCTGCTGAAAACCCGCAGCGGCCGCAATCTGCGCAACAGCATCAACCACCGCAGCATCGAGTTCGTCTTCGAACGCGCCATAGACCTGCATGCCCAAGGTGCACTCGACCAGGCGGAGGCGGCCTACCGGCAGATCGTCCTGGCGGCGCCCCAGCATATCCATGCCCGCTACGGACTTGCGCAGCTCTGCTGCGACAAAGGCGACTTCGCAGAGGCGGAATATATCTATCGCGCCTTGCTTTCGACCGCGCCGCACGACAGAATCCTGCATCGACTGGGCGACACGCAGATGGCCCAGGGAATGTACCAGGAGGCGAGCGAAATCTTCGAGAGCCTGCTTGGCAGCCACCCGCATCAAGCGGTCATCCGCTATAAACTTGCCGTTTGCCTGCTGGCTGCTGGTCGCAGGGAGGCGGCGATCGCGACCTTCCTCAGCTTCGAGGACATCGAATCCGACGACGCGGATCACATCCGGTGCAAGTTGAAATCAAGGGAAGCCGCATGGCACCTGAAGACGCTCGCAGCCCTGGAATTACTGCGCTCCGATGCGGAAGAGCCGCAACTGCCGGTTTCCTGCGACAAGGCTCGCCTGTCCTGTGGCCATGCGGCCGCGCCGTCGCTCCGGCTCTTTGGCCGCGCTCCGCTCCTTAAACCCTCGTTTCCCCAGGGAACATCCGTAAATCTGCATGCGAGACCCACCCCTTACGAGGGCATCGGCTCGAGGTTGAAGCATTAAAATCGCTAAATGCATGTCGCCCGAAATTGTACAGCGGTTCTGGGAAAGCGACATGCATGAAAAGGACCTAAAGCGCGTCGCGCGTTCAAACGTGGCGCGCTTTAGCTACAGCGCCGCGCGTCTTATATAAAGACGCGAGGTCGATCTAAAGGAGACATGCAGTAGGCTCGGAAGCGGAGAAACGAATGCGCCTGACGATCCCGACATGGGACATCAGGCAAGCGGCGGAGACTAGACAAAACAGCGCGATCCAGAGCGGCGAATTCGTCATCGGCAGCAAGGACCAGTCGCCGCGCAGAAGCCGCGGAAGGGAAAAGCCGGCAAGGCCGGCTTGCGCACTCATCGCCCGTACCGCGCCGAACATGATCGCGATCAGAGCCACATGCGCATGAATGAAACGGACTCGCAGATACTGCTCCGGCCGGCGAGCAATGCGGATCCCCAATCCTGCCGCAAGCACGAGCACCGCAAATACCGCCTGGAACCCGAACCCGTCCAAGAGCAAGAACACCGGTTCACGCATCACGGGCAGAAGCGTCATGTAAAGTGACCACACCGCTGCACTCGATGGGAAATGTGCCAACAGGATCATGCTGAAAAGAAGGATCGCAGCCACCGCATAGGCACAGCATGGTGCAAGTCGAACAATCGTCA
>JAPSJG010000562.1 GCA_031178305.1 Sinorhizobium sp. | reverse complement strand
GCGGTGCTGCCTGCGTCTGGACGATGGTTCGCGACGGGTTCCGTTCCCGCCACATGTCGGGGAAGCGCTCCATCGGGAGAAGAGCATCGTTGTCGAGGATGGCGCCGTAGGCGAAGTGGCCCATGAATCCGAAGGGATCGAAGATCCCGACACCCATCGACGGCCAGAAGTTGTTGCGCACGCCGCCGACCGTGTAGGGCTGCGAATACTGGATGAAGGTCAGCTCGCCGATGGTGCCGAGAACCGCGTAATACTTGTTCTCCGCACCGGTGCTGACCGGCCCCAGCTGCATGATGCCGCCATCCTGGCGCCTGTTGTCGAGCGCCTCGAGGAACCGAAGCGATTTCTTCAGGAGACCAGCTGCACCGGGGCCGAGCAGGACTTCGCGGGCGGTGAAGCCGCTCGTGTCGGAAAGGAGCTGCGCCCACGCTTCGACATCGTCCATCGGATCGACGCCGACTTCGCCCCAGCGTGCCGCGCCGGCGAGTGCGATCGTCAGCGCGGGATTGCGGCCGAAATTGACCGTCTGCGTCGGATAATCCTCGCCCTCGACGATCACCTGACCGGTACGGATAACCTGCGAGCACATGAATTCCTCGCGCCGCGTGATCCGCTGATCCTGGTCGTCGATGATCGTCGCCAGGTTATAGGCGTAGCGCTGCGCCGCCGAGTTGCGGCCGCCGATCTGCTCGCCCGGCATGCGGATCATGTTACCGCGCGGGCGAAGCGTATTCTGCGGCTTGACGTAGGCCGGCGTGAAGCTGGTCGCCTTGAAGCCGCGATTGGTCGAGTCCTTGCCTGGCACGTCCGGGTGGACGAATGGAGCAAGTTCGCGATCCGGGAGGATCTTGTCGAAGACGATCTCTTCCATGTCGGAAAGGACCGTCGTCGAGAAATAACGATCGCGCAGGAAAGCTTCCGGGCGATCGCGAGGCGGCAGAACTGCAACGAGTTCTGCGGTGGAGAGGAGCAATTCTTCCATGTTCGGGTGCCTTTCGGTCTCTGGCTTACTTCAGGACGCGCACGTAGAGGGGAGCGCTTGCCTCGCGGAAAGCGGCCTCGACGGTTGCGGCCGTGTGTCCGGCGCCAAGAATGAGTTTCGTCGAATCGAAGGCGCCGCTCGCGTAGGCGGCGGCAACTACGTCGCCGGCGGATGCGTCCACATCGAAGGCGAGGACAAGCGACGGAACTTCGGAGCCGTCGGCCGCAGCAGCGGCCGAGAGGACGTATTTGCCCGCCGCGGTGATGACGCCGAGGACGGCACCACGCAGCAGGTTCTGGCCGCTGGCGATGGTGATGTTGCGGGTGATGACCGGAACGTCGGAGACGAGCAGGTCGTTCGGGGCGAAGGTGGCTTCTCCCATGATCAGGAATCCTTCCGGTTACGGCCGTGACGGGCCAGGATGGTTGAGCGAACGGTGGAGATCACCGCCTGCTTTTCGGCGGCCTTGCCGCCGCCAGGCGTACCGGCGCCGAGCGTTGGGCTCTTTCCGGCCATGCGACCGGCAAGGCGCGAACCGCCGGCGGAAGCAGAGGAAAGAAGCGCACCCGCCTCCTTGGCCGAGTAGAACCTCGAACCGAAGGCAAGCTCGGCGGCGAGGCCGGGATTGCTCTCGGCCTTCGGATGCATGAGGATCGAGCGGATGCGACCCTGCTCGGCGCGGCGGACGGCGCTTGCCGAGGTCTTGCCGTCGTCGGTCTCTTCTTCCTCGGTCTCGGCGCTGGTGTCCTCTTCCTCGGTCTCGCTCTCCGGATCGGAAGGAGTATCCTCGGCGGAGGTGTCCTCCTCTTCGGTTTCGGCTACTTCCTCGTCTTCCGGCCGCTCGTCTTCCAGCCGGGAGCCCTTCTTGCCGCTAATGGCGGCGAGCACGCTCCGCGTGAGCGCGCTGCTACGCGTCAAGTTCGACATTCGTCGTCTCCAGTTGATGTTGGG
>JAPSJG010000147.1 GCA_031178305.1 Sinorhizobium sp. | reverse complement strand
GAGGAGATGAGCCGTGTCAGCGCCAGACCGAGAGTCGTCTTGCCCGAGCCGGACTCGCCGACGACGCCGAGCGTCTGCCCGGCCCGCAGCGTCAGATCGATGCCGTCCACGGCCTTGACATGATCGACAACCCGGCGGAGAAAGCCGGCCTTGATCGGAAACCACACCTTCACGTCCTTAGCCTCGATGACGATCGGCTTTGAAGCATCGGAGGGCGGCGGTTCGCCCTTCGGCTCGGAGGCAAGCAGGTGTCTCGTATAGGCATGCTGCGGATTGGCGAAGATCTCCGCCGTCGGGCCGGACTCGACGATCTTGCCCTTGGTCATCACGCAGACCCGGTCGGCGATCTTGCGGACGATACCGAGGTCGTGAGTGATGAAGAGCATGGACATGCCGTGCTCATCCTTGAGCGACTTCAGAAGCTCCAGGATCTGCGCCTGCACGGTGACGTCGAGCGCCGTCGTCGGCTCGTCGGCGATCAGGAGTTCCGGGCGGTTGGCAAGCGCCATGGCGATCATCACGCGCTGCCGCTGTCCGCCGGAAAGCTGGTGCGGATAGGCGCCGAGCCGTTTTTCCGCTTCGCGGATGCCGACCTGGTTCAACAGTTCCAGCGTGCGCGTGCGCGCGGCAGGTCCCTTGATCCCCTGATGAAGCTCCAGGATCTCGTCGATCTGCTGCTCGATCGTGTGCAGCGGATTGAGCGACGTCATCGGTTCCTGGAAGATCATCGTAATGTCGTTGCCGCGCACATGGCGCAGTTCCTGATTGCTTGCCTTCATCAGGTCCTTGCCGTTGAAGAAGACCTCGCCGCTCGGGTGGCTCGCCGCCGGATAGGGAAGCAGCTTCAGGATCGAATTCGCCGAGACCGACTTGCCAGAGCCTGACTCGCCGACGAGCGCCACCGTTTCGCCGCGGCGGATGTCGAAGGAAATGTGGTCGACGGCGATCGAGGTCTCGCCGCCCTGATGAAAGGCGACGGAGAGATCGCGGATCGAGAGAAGGGGATCTGTCATCGTCGCTTTCACCGGAAGGTCTTTCTCGGATCGAAGGCGTCACGCGTCGCCTCGCCGACGAAGATCAGAAGCGACAGCATGACCGACATGGCGAAGAAAGCGGTCAAGCCCAGCCAGGGCGCTTGCAGATTGGACTTGCCCTGGGCGATCATCTCGCCGAGCGAAGCCGAGCCCGGCGGCATGCCGAAGCCCAGGAAATCGAGCGAGGTGAGCGTCGTGATCGAGCCCGAAAGGATGAAGGGCAGGAAGGTGAGGGTGGCGACCATCGCATTCGGCAGCAGGTGCCGGTACATGATCGTACCATTGCCGACGCCGAGCGCGCGCGCCGCGTTCACATATTCGAAGTTGCGCGCCCGCAGGAACTCGGCGCGGACCACCCCGACGAAGCCGACCCAGGAGAAGAGCAGCATGATGCCGAGCAGGATGAAGAAGCCGGGCGGCAAAATGGCGGCGATGATCAGCAGGATGTAGAGCACCGGCATCGAGGACCAGATCTCAATGAAGCGCTGGAACAGGAGGTCCGTCCATCCGCCGAAATAGCCCTGCACCGCGCCGGCAGAGACGCCGATCACGGCGGAGGCGATCGTCAATGCCAGGCCGAAGAGTACGGAGATGCGGAAGCCGTAGATCATCCGCGCCGTTACGTCCCGCGCCTGGTCGTCGGTGCCGAGCCAGTTCATGTTGCCGAGCGTGCAGCCGGGATCGTCGGCACCCAGCGGATAGGCGGAGCAGCGTTCCTCTTCGCTCATCAGCCAGAAGGGAGGGGTCGGCGCCGAATGCGGGATGTTCGAGTTGACCGTCTGGTAGGAATAGCGGATCGGCGGCCAGATCATCCAGCCATTCGCCTCGATCTCGTCGCGAATGAAGTCGGAACGGTAGTCGGTCTCGGCAAGAAAGCCGCCGAACCTATCTTCCGGATAATTTACGAAAACCGGGAACAGAAGTTCGCCCTTGTAGGAGGCGACGATCGGCTTGTCATTGGCGATGAATTCCGCGCAGAGGCTGAGGCCGAAGAGGACGAGGAAGAGCCAGAACGACCAGTAGCCGCGCCGGTTCGCCTTGAAGTTCTGCCAGCGCCGACGGCCGATCGGCGTCAGCCAGCCCTTTTCCGGTGCTCCGGCGTAGGTCGCGACCGTGCTCATCAGACGTCCCTCCGCTCGAAATCGATGCGGGGATCGACCCAGGTATAGACCAGGTCGGAAATGAGGCTCACGAACAGGCCCATCAGCGAGAAGATGTAGAGCGTGGCAAAGACGATCGGATAGTCGCGCTTGACGACCGCGTCATAGCCGAGCCGGCCGAGCCCATCGAGGGAGAAGATGTATTCGATGAGCAGAGAGCCGGTGAAGAAGGCCGAGATGAATGCGCCGGGAAAGCCGGCGATGATGATCAGCATGGCGTTGCGAAAGACATGGCTGTAGAGCACCTTCCGCTCGGTCAGCCCCTTGGCCCGCGCCGTCGTCACATATTGCTTCTTGATCTCGTCGATGAAGGAGTTCTTGGTGAGCAATGTCGTCGTCGCGAAGGCCGACAACAAGAGCGTGATCAGCGGCAGCGTCATGTGCCAGAAATAATCGAGGATCTTCTGCCACCACGACAGCTGGTCGAAATTGTCGGAGACGAGGCCGCGCAACGGGAACCAGTCGAAGAAAGAGCCGCCGGCAAAGAGCACGATCAGCAGGATCGCGAAAAGGAAGCTTGGCACCGCATAGCCAATAATGATGATACCGGAAGTCCAGACGTCGAAGGTCGAGCCGTCGGAGACCGCCTTCTTTATGCCGAGCGGAATCGAGATGAGATAGGAGAAGATCAGGATCCAGACGCCAAGCGAGATCGACACCGGCATCTTTTCGATGATGAGGTCGATCACGGAGGTATTGCGGAAGAAGCTTTCGCCGAAATCGAAACGAGCATAGTTCCACATCATGGTGAGAAAGCGTTCAAGCGGCGGCTTGTCGAAGCCGAACTGCTTTTCGAGCTTGGCGATGAATTCGGGATCGAGCCCTTGAGCACCGCGATAGCTACCGCCCTCGCCGCCGCTACCCGGCACGAGATCGCCACCCGTGCCGGAAAGCCTGTCTGAGCCTGCGGCGTTGGTGAGGTCGGCGATGACCTGTTCCACTGGCCCGCCGGGGGCGAATTGCACGACGGCAAACGAGATGGCCATGATCCCGACGATCGTTGGTATCATCAGGAGCAGCCGGCGCAGGATATAGGCACCCATCAGGCCAACCTCGGCCTCTTCGCGCCGGCCGCCGGGACCAGCGGCGCTCTCGTTTGCCCTCTATGTCGTTTCAATCCCTGAACTCCTTGGCGTCGGATCCCGCCGGTCTCGTCCCGTAGCTTGAGTGATTCGTTCCGTGCATTTGGAATCGAGAGAGGCCTCGAGTGCAAGTCTTCATTGGCTGGCGGCGCTCCTGGACCACCACGCATCGGGAAAGCCGAGCCCGTATTTCGGCAGTTCTTGCGGCCGGACCAGCTTGTCCCAATAAGCAATTTGGGCGGCCAGCTTGTAATAGAGCGGAATGACGTAATTATGGGCGAGCAGCACGCGGTCGAGCGCCTTGGTGGCGGCAACCAGCGTCTCCCGATCCTTTGCGAAAATCACGCGCTGGATCAGCGCGTCGACGCCGGGGTCGGAAATGCCGGCATAATTCCGCGAGCCCTCGCGTGTGGCGGCTTCCGATCCCCAGTAGTCCGCCTGTTCGTTTCCGGGGCTCAGGGTCTGGCCCCAGACTTCCCAGGTCATGTCGTAGTCGAAAGCGCGCTCGCGGTTGGTATATTGCGACGGATCGACCGTGCGCACGCGTGCCTCGATGCCGATCCGTTTCAAGTTCTGCGCATAGGGCAAGGCGACGCGTTCGAGCGCCGGGCTGCTCAACAGGATCTCGAAGGAGAAGGGCTTGCCCGTCGCCGTATTCACCATCCGGTTACCTTTGAGCTCGAACCCGGCCTGCTTAAGGAGTTCGATCGCCTCGCGCAGGTTTTCGCGTGCTTTCTGCGGTGTGCCGCCGACCGGGTTCCTGTAAGGCGTGGTGAACACTTCCGGCGGCACGAGGTCCTTGACCTCGTTCAGGATCTCAAGTTCCTTGCCTTCCGGCAGGGCGGAGGAAGCGAGTTCAGTGCCGAAGAAGAAGCTGTCGACGCGCTGGTACTGATTGAAGAAGACTGTGCGGTTCAACTCTTCGAAGTCCAAGGCATAGTTCAGCGCCTGGCGCACTCTCTCGTCACCGAAAGGCTCTCGGCGCATGTTCGGGACCATCGCCTGCATTACGCCCGTCGCCCTGAACGGATTGGGGACTTCCTCGCGTATGACGCGGCCGTCTTTCGCTGCTGGAAAATCGAAGCCGGTCGCCCAGCGAATCGCCTGGTTTTCACGCCAGTAATCGACGTTGCCGGAGCGGAAAGCCTCGAACTCGACGTCGCGATCGCCGAAGAAGGAATAGGTGATCGAATCGAAATTGTTCTGGCCGACATTGACGTTGAGCGAAGCGCCCCAGTAGTCGGGCCGGCGCTCGTAGCGGATGGTTCCGCCGGGCGAGAAGGATGAGATGCGGTAGGGACCGGAACCCATGACCGGTTCAAGCGTCGTTCGGGAGATGTCGCGCGGCTTGCCGTCCGGCCCGGCGCCTTCCCACCAGTGCTTCGGCACGATAAGGATCTGTCCGAGAATATGGGGCAGCTCGCGATTGTTCTTTTCGTCGAAGTGGAAAGTGACTTCCCGATCCGCCGTCTTCTCCGCCTTTACGACATGCCGGTAATAGCTCTGATAGAGCGGATTCAGTTCCTTCGCCTTGTCGAAGCTGAAGACGACGTCTTCCGGCGTCACCGGCTTGCCGTCGGCCCATTTCGCCTCCTGCCTCAGCCGGAATGTGGCCGAGGAGATGTCGTCGGGAAAGGAGACGCTTTCCGCCAGGAGCCCGTAGGCCGTCGAAATCTCGTCCTCCGCCGGTTTCATGAGCGTGTCGAAAACGAGCGCCAGACCGACGGCCGTCTCGCCCTTCACCAAGAGCGGATTGAAAGTGTCGAAGGTGCCCGTCTGCGATAGCCTGAGCTCTCCGCCCCTCGGAGCATCCGGATTCACATAGTCTAAGTGGGCAAAGCCCGGCGGATATTTGAGCTCATCGACGAGCGACAGCCCGTGATGCCAGACCGGCTGCTCTTGAGCCTCTGCCGTTGGCATCAGAAATAGGGACATTGCCAGGAGCGCGGTCGCAAACTTCATTCTTCCAATACCGCCAATGTCCAGCATCCCGTCGTTTCTCCTTGTATTTTCGATTATTCTTGTAAACCAGAATAGGCGAAATCGCGGCAATTGACAGGACCTGCCCAAAATCAGGCGGATTTTTTCGGTCACATCGCGGTGAGTCGCAAGGCTGATGCAACCGCGGCGCACGAAGATGGGCAGCGCATGTTTCGCGTCGCTGCCG
Organism: Sinorhizobium sp.; assembly: GCA_031178305.1. Lineage (GTDB taxonomy): Bacteria > Pseudomonadota > Alphaproteobacteria > Rhizobiales > Rhizobiaceae > Sinorhizobium. The sequence continues at coordinate 3,057 of JAPSJG010000147.1, read as the reverse complement.
ATGGGGGATTGAATGGGATTTGATACGCGCGCAGCGCTTGCTCGCTGCGGTTCCGCGCTTCTGAGCTTGGTCGTGGCGGCCGGTATCTTAGCGGCAGATGCGGTTGCAGCGGAGAGTACGCCCGCCAAGGAGCTTTTCGGCGCTAAGGCGCTACCGACGCAATCGGCGCCAACCTCCTACGGCTTCTATTCCAAGGGCTGCCTTGCCGGCGGCGTCGCCATTCCCACCGACGGGCCGACCTGGCAGGCAATGCGGCTGTCGCGCAACCGCCGCTGGGGCCACCCTCAGATGATTGCGCTGATCGAGCGCTTCTCCCATGACGCCGCCGACAAGATCGGCTGGCCCGGCCTCCTCCTTGGCGATATCTCGCAACCCCGCGGCGGTCCGATGCTCTCCGGCCACGCCTCGCATCAGATCGGCCTCGACGCCGACGTCTGGCTGACGCCAATGCCGAAGCGGACGCTGAGCTACGACGAGCGCGAAACGATTTCGGCGACCTCCATGCTCGACAAGAACAGGTTTCTGACGATCGACCCGTCTGCCTGGACGCCGGCCCATGCGCGGCTGATTATGCTGGCGGCAAGCTACCCGGAGGTGGAGCGGATCTTCGTCAACCCGGCAATCAAGAAGAAGCTCTGCGACACGTGGAGAGGCGACCGCGCGGCGCTTGGCAAGGTGCGGCCGATCTATGGCCACGACTATCATTTCCACATCCGTATCAAATGCCCGGCAGGGTCGCAGGGCTGCAAGGACCAGGCGGCCGTGCCCGCCGGAGACGGCTGCGACAAGTCGCTTGCCTGGTGGTTCACCGACGAGCCCTGGGCGAAGCCGACGAAGAAGCCCGAAAAGCCGGTGAAACCGAAATACGCGACGCTCTCAGAATTGCCGAAGGCCTGCGCACTGGTGCTGAACGGGCCGGCTCCGGCCTCCGAACTGCAGGCGACCTATGGCACCGCCTATCGCGCTGCGGCGGCTGCGCCTGCTGCTGCGACCAGCATCGAGGCGATCATCGGTAGCGCGGAAGAGGCGCCGCTTGCAAATATCCCGGTGCCGTCGCCGCGGCCGGCGCTGCATTAGCTTCTTTGGAAAAGGCGCTGTCCCGCCTGCTGCGGCGTTTTAGCCACTCCCTTCAAACCGTCATCCTCGGGTCAAGCCCGAGGGATGACGAAGGAAAAGTCGAAGGCCTCTCTTGCACCTGAAATCTTCGCGGCCGGTTCCTGTACCAAATGAAGGCACCCCGCATTCGCGAAAAGGGGTCTTTGGAGGCTTGCAGCAGTTCAAAGTATTCACAGCGCCGTAGTGCCTTTCCAATTCCTCGGCGCTCATGTATAGGGGCATTCAAATCGATTTAAACAACGGCAGTCGGCCTGTCGCATCAGGTTCGCCGTGGCTCCGGGGAGGCCGCATGGCAGATCGCAAATGCCTCGCACTGATCGCCCATGATCAGAAGAAGGACGACCTCGCCGCCTTTGCCAAGGCGAATGAGGCCGTTCTGGCCGGATGGAAGATCGTTGCAACGGGGACGACGGGTGGCCGCGTCCTCGATTCCTGCCCCGGACTCGACGTGACCCGGCTCAAAAGCGGCCCGCTCGGCGGCGACCAGCAGATGGGTGCGCTGATCGCCACCGGCGACATCGATTGCCTGATCTTCTTCGTCGACCCGCTGACGCCGATGCCGCACGACGTCGATGTCAAGACGTTGATGCGGCTGGCGATCGTCTACGACATCCCAATGGCGCTGAACCGAGCGACCGCCGAACAGTTGATCGACTTCAGGCGCAACTGATACACATTCCTTTGTCGAGCCGCGATCAGGACGATCTTGCCATGCCCAATGCGAGTGAACAGGCCTTCCCTTTTCCGCTTTTGATCGGCGACATCGGCGGGACGAATGCCCGCTTCGCATTGCTTGCGGACGCCCATTCGGAGCCGCGTCAGCTTGCGCCGGTCAAAACCGGCGATTTCGAGACTATCGAGGCGGCCTTGCAGAGGAGCCTCCCGGACCAGAGATCGTCGCGGCCGCGCTCAGCGATCCTTGCACTCGCCGGCCCCATTCAAGGCGACGAAGTCCCGCTGACGAATGCCGATTGGGTGATCCGGCCCAAGGACATGCTCGCGAGCCTCGGGCTCGAGGACGTACTTCTGATCAACGATTTCGAAGCGCAGGCCCTGGCGGTCGCCGCGCCCGCCGACGAGGATCTGGTGCAGATCGGCGGCGGCAGCATCCTGTCTCGCAGTTCCCGCGTCGTCCTCGGTCCCGGCACTGGGCTTGGCGTCGCCGGCATGGTGTTTGCGCAAAACAGCTGGATCCCGGTTCCCGGCGAGGGCGGTCATGTCGACATCGGGCCGAGCACCGAGCGCGATTTTCGGATCTGGCCCTTCCTCGAGCCGATCGAAGGGCGCATGGCGCGCGAACAGATCCTTTGCGGGCGGGGCATCATGAACCTTTATCGCGCGGTTTGCGCGGCCGACGGCATCGATCCGACGCTCAAGGACCAGGCGGAAGTGACGACGGCGGCACTTTCCGGCGCCGATTCCCCGGCGGCCGAGAGCCTGTCGCTCTTCTGCACCTATCTCGGCCGCGTCGCCGGCGACATGGCCCTGATTTTCATGGCACGCGGCGGCGTATTCCTTGCGGGCGGCATCACGCAGAAGATCCTGCCGGCATTGATGCAACCGGAATTCCGCGCCGCTTTCGAGGAAAAGGCCCCGCACTCGTCGCTGATGCGCACGATCGCGACTTTCGCCGTCGTCCATCCGATGGCGGCGCTTTCCGGCCTCGCTGCCTTTGCGCGCAAGCCGGGCGAATTCGGTGTTGCAACAGAGGGACGTCGCTGGAGAAGCTGACGCGTCGAGATTGGCAAAGACTCGCCAAACCGGCTCCAAACTACTATAGAGCCCGACACGTGGCGCCGTGTGTGACCGCGGCCGAGGTGCAGCGCCGCCTCCCGTTAAGCGCGCAGAGGTCGTTGCAGCGTTTCGCATCGCTGTGGAAACATGCGTTAGGGAAGACGGGATTTTTGAACGCCGGGAATAGAAAAGAGCGCCCAGTCGACT
>JAPSJG010000146.1 GCA_031178305.1 Sinorhizobium sp. | reverse complement strand
GCCGAGGAAAAGCAGCAACGTCAGGCCGACGAGCAACAGAGCGCCGAGGAGAAGGCTCGCCGTCGCGCCGAGCGGGAGCAGCAGCGGGCGGCCGAGCAGGAAGCTCAGCAGGCCGAAGAGCAGCAAAAAGCACTCCGCAAGAGACGTCAGGCCGAGAAGCAGCGGGCTGCCGAGGAAGAACGGCGGATTACGCCGGGTGCGGAAGAACCTGCCACTGCCGAGCAGCAGCCCGCTCCCGAAATGTTAGATGAGCGCACGGAAGAAGAAAAGCTGAAGATCGCCGAAGATCCGGCCTCCACCGATGAGACTGTCGTGCTTCCTGTAGAAAAAGGCGCGGCTGTGCTCGACAGCGACAAGGATGCCGACAATATCAACGGCAATCGTACACGCGCGGCCCGCCGCAAGCAGCGCGAAGAGTTGCGCGCCCGGGAAGAGCAAGTCGCGCCTCCGACTGACGATGCTGCCGCGCAGGTGGCGATCCCGGCCGAGATCAGGCAGGAACTTCCGCAGCGAATCGAAGCATTGCTGAGCGAAGAAGGCGAGCGCGTCGAAGAAGTTCCGGCCTTCGCCGTGCCTGACACGACCAATATCGTCAACAACACGGTCATCAACAACACAACCGTCTACAACACCACCGAGACCAACGTGACAGAGGTGAGGGTCGTCGAGGAGGTCGATAATCGTGTCATCCTCGGAATTGGCGATCGCATCTTCGTCCGTGGCGACGACCGGCCGCGCCTGCGGCGCGATGCGCAGGAAACATTTTACGAGGAACTGCCGCGCGGTCGTTACCGTGAGACCATCGTGCGTCCGGACGGTTACCGGATCGTCACCATCTACAACCGTTATGGCGACATCCTGCAGCGCACGCGTATCGACAGTGACGACAATGAATATGTGCTGATCTATGCACCAGAACATGAAGACCGTCAGCGCCCGGCGATCGTCGATGTGGGTTACGAGCTGCCGCCGATGCGGCTGACCATTCCGGTGGACGAGTATATCGTCGATTACGCCGACGAACCGGACCGGGATTACTATGAGTTCCTTTCCGAGCCGCCGGTCGAGCGGGTCGAGCGGGTCTACACGATCGACGAGGTCCGCCATTCGGCTCGCCTGCGCGACAAGGTCCGCCGCATCGATCTCGACACCATCCACTTCGCGACAGGCAGTGCCGAAGTGTCGATGTCGCAAGCCAAGACCCTGCGCAATGTGGCGGACGGGATGGAGAAAATCCTCGCGAAGGATCCCGGCGAAACCTTCTTCATCGAGGGCCATACGGATGCGGTCGGCTCTGACCAGTCGAACCTCGTACTTTCCGACCTGCGCGCCGAAGCGGTTGCGGTGCTCCTGACGGAGGTCTACGGCATTCCGTCGGAAAACCTGGTCACCCAGGGCTACGGCGAGCGCTTCCTGAAGATCCGCACGCCGGAGGCAGAGCAGGAGAACCGCCGCGTCACGATCCGTCGCGTGACACCGCTGGTGCGGCCGGTGGCGCAACGGTGAGGCAACATAGAGGGCGAAAATTCCGCCTGCCCGGCCAGGTAACCGAGCTTGGTTCTTCAACAGATACCTAAGCGGCCCTGCTCGCTCAGATCCGCGGCAAAACATGGCGCGGTTTTATACGCTTTCCCTCCAGCCAACCTTGTTCGGCGAAGACATCGCGTGGCGGAAAGACCTGCTGCGAACGGTCGACTACAAACTGTAGTGGCTGGATGAAGCCGGTCGACGGCCTCATTGCGGCTCGAAGCCCGTGAACGTCAGCGGAGCGATTGTCGCAGATCCCTATGGGCGGCATGTGACGGTAGGGCTCACGGCGTGTCGTTCGCCAATTGAAGTTCCGTCAGGCCCTGAACCGATCGAAAGCGGTCAGGCGTTTCATCGGCGGGTCGGCTTCGTTCCACCGATAGATCTCCGATCGCAAGTAGCGGAGCTCCTCGTCGAGCTTCTCCTCGTCGATCTCGGTCCACCACGATTTCGGGCGGCCGTCGCTGCCATCCGACCAGCGGTAGCCTCTGGCCTTCAGCCGATCCTTCATGTCGAAGGGACTATGCTCGGCAAAGATGCGCAGGCGCGATCTCTGGCTTGCCCGCACAAGCTCCGCGAATGCGTTGCCACAGGTTGCCTCCCCGCTATGCGCCAACACCTCGAGAAGGGCGAAGCAATCGTCAACGGCGCGATGGCCGTTGTGAAAGCAGGCGATTTGACCGATCAGATAGCCGAGCTTCGTGCCTTCGAAACCCCGTGCCGCCCAGTCGACCTCCGAGACGGAGCAGGCCCAGGCCTTGTCCGAGAACATGCTCGAAAACGCTTCGCAGAAGGGGCGGTCAAAGGAAGCATTGTGGGCAATGACGAGGTCGGCGGGCGCGACCAAGGATCGAAGCTTTGCCATATCGATCACCTGCCCGGCCACCATCTCGTCGGTGATGCCGGTAAGACGCGTGATTTCCGCCGGGATCGGGTTCAACGGCTGCTGCAGCCCGCGGTACACACCGATGACGTCGCCGATGGTGCCGTCGTCGTCGAACGTAAACGCAACGGCGCCGATCTCGATGACCTGGTCCTTGCGGTGATCAAGACCGGTGGTTTCGGTGTCGATGATCACCCCGAGCCGTGGAAATCCCGGCCGCGGCCTACTGACGATCGCACGGGGTACGAGCCTGCGCAGAACGCGATAGTTGCCGCTCTTTTCGAGGTGGCGCACCATGGCTTCGTCATCGAGCTCTCGATCACTACGCCGCTTTGCCGTCGGGTGAGTCGTGAGAACGACGTCATCAGTCTTCGCGCGCGACGGCGGAAACATTTCGAGCTGCGAGGCCATCGTCGATCGTTATTCCTCGGGCGGCACAGGGAGAGAAGTGCAAACGAGGCTCACGATAAGGAGCCGACGACGCCCTGGCAACGAGAAGACTTTCCGGAACATCGACAGACAAGGGAAAACGACCGGAAATCTTGTCGATAAACTCAGCCGGCCTTGTCTGCCGGTGCCTAGACTTGCGGGCACGAAAGGCCGGTCGACCGGCGAAAGCACGAGTCGGATTGAACCGACCGATCTTGGCACTGGCACGAAAGCTCAGATGCTCGAGTTGCGGCAACAGGAACGGCAGCATGATCAAAATAGGTAGGATCTCTTGATGATCCGCGGCTTGGGAATGAACCACCAATTCGAGGAAGACCCCCTTAGCTGCCAAGCGACAACGCCATCAACGCCGTGCTGGCTGTCGCCGGCGACAACGTCTCGCCCCTCATCAACTGGCTCAGGCAGTTTTGTGGCTGCTGCTCCCTTGGCTGAACAGCAGGCCGAGGGCATTCGCCGTTGAAATCCGTCCAGAGTTCACGGTCGACTGATAATCGCAGCGCTGTGGTCGCGCGGCACCACGACGTTCAAGCCGCACTTCGGTCAGTTGCGTCAGCACGGTGGTGTGTGCGGAGCGAGGCGAGATCAGCGCCGCTCCGGAAGCACTGCGACGCCGCCTCGGTCCGGTTGCGCACGTTCATCTTTTTGTAGATGTTGCGGACATGCACCTTGACGGTGTTTTCGGAAATCCCGAGACGGTCGGCGATGATCTTGTTCTGCGTGCCCATGCAGATGAGATCGAGAATCTGGATCTCGCGCATCGTCAGGCCAAAGTCGGTCTTGCGTTCCAGATCGATGTCTGCCGAAGCCGCCTGTTTTTGCTCGACAAGGCCGCCCCCTGCAAGCCCTCTCGGGGCCAGGCGCCGAAGCCACGCGGCAGGAAAATGCTCGCCGCCCTTCATTAAGTGATCGACGGCGGAAAGGCATACGTCGAGATTGAGATTCAGAGGCAGCACGCCGTGAACCAACCCTTCGTCGACAAATCCCGCGATAGACGAGTCGAGCTCGTCCGCATTCTGCACCATTAGGCCGATCGCGGCCTTCGGATGGAACTCGTGGATCGTCCTCATGATCGATGGAAATGCTGCCGCTGGCAGGCGGTAGAGCATGACCAGGCTTACGTCGATAAGATTGCCGTCCAGGAGACCGTCGGCATCGGAAAGGCTTACGACGTCTTGATCTTGAAAACGCGCGCTGATCGCCTGCGTCAGACATTCGGCGAACAGGTCGGACTTCGTGAGCATTACAATCTTGCTTTTCTTCGGCAATACCTTGTTGCTATCTTCAAAATTGCTCAGGGTCGAGCTCGCGTGGTACATTGATCCCTCCTTGTCACGCACTATATTTTGCGTGCTCTGTGTCGCTGGCTGAGCGCGTCAAAAGTTTACTGAGAACATTTCGTAAATATTTCATGAGAAATCCTTCATTATGATAGTATTCCAGGGGTGGACAAAAAGTACGTTAATCGCTAACGCCGTCACTCAATACTTGGCGCTAATTGTGCTTTATCGATACAACCATCGAGCACCACTGTCATTATCGCCCAGTTCCGATAGTTATCGCGCCGTTCATTTCTACTCAAAATGGACTAGCTCAATTCGTCGTCAACCAGGGCACAGTGCCTGAGGCGCAGTGCTTCTTTTTGGGCAAGTCAATCCGGTCCGAGTGCTGGAATCTTGCGGGCGCTTCGCGCAGGTCTAGGTCCGCCGCTATGGGACAGTGGCCGACCACCGCGCGATGACCAACGGACTCCCTTCGGCGGTGACATCCAGGATGATATTGGCGACTTCGGTGCTGGCGGCGTCCATGACGATGCGTGTGTGCCTGGCGGCCCTCCGCCAGCTGCGCCGTTCCAAGGGCGGCAAAGAGCCGCCCGACGGACTAGGCCATCCGGGTGATCCTCTCCGGAAGATGTATCGGCCAACAGGCCGAATGGATCAAAAGGTTCAATGAAGTCTATATCAGCGGCACAGCGCAGGCGGAAAACGAAAGAGATCCGGCCCGACCTGTGGTCGATGACGAGACGGTGGCCGCGATGTTGGAGGGCAAGCGATGAGCCTTATGGAATGGTTGTTTGGTAGGCCTGAGACTTCCAAGAACGTGACTGTCCTGGGGGGCAGGCCGGTTCTCACCGGGGCCACGATCAAGATGGTTCCACGGGCGGTCGCGTTCGAGCCGACGGAGGCAGAGCCGGACGCCAAGGAGGACTGGGACCGCTTTATTTTGGGGCAGACGCTGATTGACACCCTCGTTCCCTACGCGAGGAACCCGGCCCCTTTCTCCACCCACGAATTGCGTTACTTCACCAACCAGTGGATTGCCGCCATGTCCGAGAATGACCGGAGAGTCCTGTCCGAAATCCTCATGCGTAACAGGGGCAAACGCGACTTCAACAGGAGGAACACTACGCATTTGTCACCGAGCCGGAAATCTGCCCAGCCGTGAAGATGCCGCTCACGCTCCGCAGAAGTATCGCCAGGCTCACAAACATCCGTACAGGGCAGAGAGAAGCCCGAGAGTAATCATGGATGGGAAAGCCGCCATGCCCGCGGAGACATCCCTTTCCAGGCGATGAAAGCTCGGGTGAAGTGCGCAGGGTCCGTGTATCCGAGTTGATAGGCAATCTGCGAAATCGAGGAATCCGGTACGGCGAGCATAATCTCCGCCTGACGCTCGAGCACCGCCCTTAATACGGCGTCAAAGCTCGTGCCCTGCTCGGCCAGCCGGCGCTGTAAGGTACGTCTCGACATCCCGAGCCGACGACTTATCCGGTCAATTGTGGGGCGATCATCCAACAAATTGAGCAGGATCAGGTGTTCGACACAGGTTAGGAGGTCATCTCCAATTGGCCGACCACAGCTAGCAGACGAAGGCTGTGCGGACCTGGGCTTCGACGTGTCAAGCTGATCGCCTGGAAAATAGAGAGCAGCCTCCGTGCTAAGCGACAGATCGGTGCCCAAGATGAGCTCGGCTTCCGATTTTGCCTCAATCTGCGATCCTGAGACCACAGCCCGGAGCGGTGTCCAGGTCGGCCCCATGAAGGAACGCACCAGGTCCGTCATGTAGCCCAAGGCCAGGAATTCATTCTTCTGCCGCCCGACCTCGCATGGATCGGTCACGGTGTAGCTCCACTTTGCCATCTTGTCGCGGACGATCAGCTGTATTCGGGTGGACGATTGCAGCAGTGAGCCCATTAAATGGTTGGTGTTCGAGATTGCCTCGTCGAGACGATCGGTGGCCAGGGCACGTTGCCCGAGAGCACCAAGCCCCACCACCCCCGCTGCAAGCGACAGGCGTGCGGGTAGCACCGGATCGCCAATCTCCCGGGCCGCATATTCAAGTAGGCAAAGCTGACTGCGCAGCGGAATCAGCTGCTCGGGGCACTCGATCAATCGAAGTGGCAGATCGGCACGCGAGAATACGCGAGCGACGTTTCCCCCCGCCCGCTCGACAGCGTCAACGATCGGTCCTAGGGACCGCGCTTTTGTCAGGCCCAACAGCGACATTCGAACGTGAGGCATTGTTGTTGACGTGGCACCAAATGGCAAGAACTGCAGGCGTCCTATCCGTATGCTCGGCGAAGAAAGGCGAAAGTGGCGCAGATCGACATATTTACGGAAGGGGTCGGGCCAATGAACATACCGGGATTCCACTCTGCAGGTCGGGCAGTCTTTTCAGCCTTCATCGGTGCGAGCGCCCTTGCATCAGTTGCCGTCGCCGAGCAGGCTGAACCGCCGACCTTGGCCGTTGCCAGTTTCGACTTCCACGACACCTCTGGCGAAGTCGAGGACCAGATAGCCGAACACGAAACGCGACTGACGGTGTTTGTGTCGACGGTGCGCGAGAAGCTAGCGGAACATCGCAACATCACCCTCACTTCGATTGCTTGCGAGCAGGAGCAGTGCACAGCCCGCGAGCTAGGGATCGCAGAGCTTTCCGAGCAAGCGAAATCCGCTGGAGCGAGTTACCTGCTCATCGGGGAGGTTCACAAGATGAGCACCTTGGTCGGCTGGGTGAAATACGCACTGCTGGATCTCAACTCCAACAAACCCACGTGTGACCGGTTTTTAAGCTATCGTGGCGATACGGATGAAGCCTGGCAACGTGCTGCAAGATTCGTAGCGCGTGATGTTGAAAGGAACTGCATCCCTTGAGGCGCGAGCCCTCCGGATCACTCGTCGAGCGGCGTACCGCCTGCCGGGCGGCTATTTCAAAGCCGAGCTTCGCACCAGGCGCGATCGGCGTCGGGTGACGAGGTTGGAAGCGACATCAGTCCTGCGGGCGGCGTCGGCTTGCTTGGCATCTGCCGGACAACTTCAACAGCCTTCCGTTCGCCAAGCGCGAGGAAATCCTGAAATGGGTTCGCCGCGTGATCATTTCCGGCTCCACCACTATCACCGGTTCGAGGCAATGGCGACCAGGCAACGCTATCCTATCCACGCGGTTACAGTTGCCTTGCCTGCGTTACGACAAAATTAACCATGACGGGGATCGGTGCCGAGGGCGCCCTGCTTTCCTCGCATTCACCCGCCCATGATGGGGGATGGATAAGGCAGGCATCGCATTCATTGCGCTGATACTCGTGCTCATCTCTCTCGTGATGAGCATCCTCGCAATAGACACCGGAGTGGAGAAGGCTCCGCTCGACAAAGCGGCGATCCCAGCCGCACTCCCGCGCGACCCAAGAATTTAGGCAAAATTTAGCGAAGGCGGGGAGCGCTCGGCAATCTGAGTGCCTTCGAGGTCATCAAGAGTCTGGAGGATGCGGGCCTGGAGACCGATCTCCCCCTCGAGGTCGTGGCATGGACCAATGAGGAAGGCAGCCGCTTCGCTCCCGGTACCGTGGGCTCCATCGCCTTTGCGGCAGGCGCGATGCCCGAGGCCTGGTCGGATCTTCGCGGCATATCGATGTCGGGACGAACGCCGCTTGGGCCGGGTCGTCGCGCTATTGACTCACAATCGCCGCTCAAAGCCGCTGCACGTTTCCTCTGCGTGCATCGCGCTGACCTCCGCAGGTCCCAGGTATTGTACTCGTTGGGGCGCCAACACTGGAGGAGGCGACCTATAGGTTGCTTGTTGCTTGTATGCTAACGTTCTGCTTGAGGGGTTCCTATGGACAGGAAGCTTGCGGCTACTAACGGCCGACGTCGTCGGGTACTCGGCGCTGATGCGCCGTGTCGCGGCTGGGCGAGCCCAATTTGATTGTCGCGTTTCAACGACGGACGACGAAGGACTGCTCATCAGCTCCCGTTGTCCACCCACCTTCTTGCCCGTCAGCTTGCTTGTTGGCACGGCGATTAGCACTGACCAATCGCGACTATCCTTATCGTATAGGATTGTTCGCATCTTCCGCCTCATTTTCACTGGCGCGTCACCGAGTAGGCGCTGGACGAGCATCGGGCCCTGCTGGACGCATTTGCCGCCGGCAACGTGGTCGCTGTTGCAAAGGCGACGCGACTGCACCGTGCATGCGCGCGACCGGCTTCCGCCGGCCTTCGAATGAGATTTCAATCATGATCCTGGAGATGTGAGACAGTAAAACCACGAAATGGGCGCCCGAGGAGCGCACCGGAAGGGCGGATTTGAGCCTCTCTGAAACGAGAGACCAATCCATCCAGGCGAACGAGGAGTTCGTCCGCGGCTTTCAAGAAGAGGAGGAGAAAACATGC